>CAZOIE010000099.1:2741-6052 GCA_964579905.1 uncultured Planctomycetia bacterium | reverse complement strand
GAACATAGGTGATCTGTTGCACGTGAAGGATATTGTTATGCCGCCAGATGTAGAGGTTCTAACCGATCCAGAAGCGGTTGTATTCTCCGTTGAAGCGCCAAAGGCTGAGGTTGTAGAAGAGGTTGTACCGGGAGAGGAAGCAGCTCAAGAGCCTGAGGTTCTAAAGCAGAAGGCAGAGGCCCCCGAAGGTGCCGAAGGTGCCCCTGAAGGTGGTGCAGAAGCACCCTCCGGTAAGAAGCCCGAGGAAGAACCAAAGAAGGAATAGGGTTCATACTGGATATGAAATTAATAGTAGGCCTTGGAAATCCTGGACGAGAATACAAGAATACCAGACACAATATAGGATTTCATATAGTTGATGAATTTGTAGACAAGAATAAAATAAAACCCGAGAGAGCAAATTGTAATGCAGCGCTGGCAGCGGGTCGGATATCTAATAGAAAGATATTGGTTGCAAAGCCCGTTACCTATATGAATCTTGTAGGCGGCTCTATTAGAAAGCTTGTTGCAAAGAATAAGGTAGCTGCTTGCGATCTCCTGGTTATTTTTGATGATGCAGATCTCGACTTTGGACGAATAAGACTACGCCCAGGTGGCGGCGATGGAGGACATAAAGGGCTTCGCTCGATTATTACCGAGATTGGCACAGATCAATTTAGCAGACTGAGAATTGGAATAGGGCGTACAGGCTCCAAAAGACTCTCAGATTACGTTCTATCAAAATTTAAGAAAGCAGAATTCGAGAAGCTTGAGGATATAACGGATATTTCATGCGAGGCCATTAGGGCCTGGGTTAAAGAGGGAATAGGGTCTGTAATGAATCGATATAATTCTTATAAAACCGAATAAAATGGAGGTAAATTTTGAAGACTTATGAAGGTATGTTTTTGCTGAAACCTAATCTAACCGACGAAAACCTTGATAGCGCGATAGGTACAATAAGGGAGACGCTGGAGAAAAATCAGGCGATAATTGGCCAGGTAGAGAATATGGGCAAAAAGACCTTAGCCTATAAAGTAAAAAAAGAAAAAGAGGCCTTCTATGCCCTTATGGAGTTTAAGGCAGAGAGTTCTGTTGTATCGGCATCGGAGAAGGTTTTCAAGCTTAACGATAATATATTAAGAGTTATGATAACTCTAAAGGACGAAAAATAAGGAGGTTATAGTGGCAGCGTTAAATAAGGTATTCTTAATAGGAAACTTGACCAGAGACCCAGAGCTTAGATACACCCCGTCCGGGGCCGCTGTTTGTAACTTTTCAATGGCTATGAACAGAACCTTTATGCTGCAATCAGGAGAGAAGCGAGAAGAGGTGTGTTTTGTAAGGGTTATTGTATGGGGCAAGCAGGCAGAGAGTGTAAACCAGTACTTGAACAAGGGACACCTTACGTTTGTAGAGGGAAGGCTTCAATACCGCACCTGGGATCAGGATGGTCAAAAGAGAAGTACCCTTGAAGTAAGAGCAGAGAGAGTGCAATTTTTGACAAGACCACGACAGGCTGCAGCAGGCTCAGAAACCAAAGAGGGAGAGTTCAGCGAAGATTCATTTGTAGATCCAGCGGTTGAATATTCAGGTGCCGATGATTCTAAGAGCGAAAATAGCCAAGACGTACCATTTTAATAATTAAAGGAGCGATAAATGCCGTATAAACGACAGAAAAGAAAATTTACACCAAGACCGAGGTTCTTAAGAAAAAGAGTGTGTCGGTTTTGCAAAGATAAGATAGAAACTATTGACTATAAGGATGTAGGGCGCCTTCAGAAGTTTATGACAGAGAGAGGTAAGATTGTGCAGAGGCGCATGTCCGGTAATTGCGCACGCCATCAAAGAAAGGTTTGTAGCGCGATAAAGAGAGCAAGGTTTGTAGCGCTTTTACCATATGCAGCAGAGTAGATATTAATCAGACTATTCAGGAGGTCGATAAGAGTGAAGGTTATATTAAAAAAAGAGGTTAAGGGTATTGGAGAGGCCGGATCCGTAGCAGATGTTAAGAATGGTTTTGCAAGAAACTACCTTTTCCCAAAAAATTTAGCCTTGGAGTATTCCCAAGGCAACTTGAAGGTCTTTGAGGTAGAGAAGAAGAGAATGCAAGGATTGGCCAAGAAGAAGGAGCAGGATGCTCAGGAATTAGCCCAGAAGCTTAAAGAGTTTTCTTGCACGCTAAAGGTTAATGCAGGCCCGGATGATAAGCTCTTTGGCTCTGTAACAAATCAGGATATAGCCAAGATATTACAAGGTGAAGGTATATCGGTTGATAAAAAGGATATAATCCTAGATGAGCCTATTAAGAATTTGGGTATATACAAGATATCGCTTAAGCTTCATCCTGAGGTTACGGCAGAAGTCCGCTTGTGGGTTGTTAAGGAATAAACAACAAAAAGTGCAATTAGGATGTTAACCTAAAAATGTGAAATTGGGATGTTAACGTGTAAGGGAAAGATATGGATGTTAAGGATATAACCTTAGAAAAGGTTCCACCTCAAAATATTGAGGCCGAGACAGCGGTCTTAGGCTCTATGCTTATAGAGGAGGAGGCTATAGGTACCGCTATAGAGATACTCGATTCAAGCTTCTTTTATAAGGATAGCCATAAGAGCATATTTAGTGCTATATGCGAGTTGTTTAATGCCGATAAAGGAGTAGATCTTGTAACTTTGGTTGAGGCGTTGAATAAGAAAGGAATACTTGAAAGCGTTGGTGGAGCTGCTTATATAACCAACCTTACCGCTACCGTTCCTACGGCAGCCAATGTGGCTTATTATGCAAATATAATAAAAGAGAAAGCAATCTTGAGAAACCTTATAACAACCGCCACCGGCATAGTTTCTGAGTGCTATGCACAATCTCAGGATGCAAAGGCATTATTGGATAAGGCACAGCAGCAGATATTCGATATAACAGGCCCAAAGGCCGAAGGGGTTATTGCTCCGATAAAAGAACTTGTAAAAGACACCATTGAAACCATAGACAGCCTTTATAAGAGAAAAGAGTATATAACGGGAATAGCGACCGGATTTCATGAGTTTGACACGATGACATCCGGACTTCAGAACTCCGATCTGATAATAATCGCAGGAAGGCCCTCTATGGGAAAGAGCGCCCTTATGAGTTGTATTGCAGAGCATGCAGGCATGATCGAGAAAATTCCCACAGTCCTCTTTAGCTTAGAAATGTCCAAGGAGCACCTGGCCCAGAGATTGCTTTGTTCACATGCAAGAGTAGATGCGCATAAGGTTAGAACAGGGTTTTTTTCTCAGTCGGATTGGCCTCGGCTGACAACAGCAGCAAATAAATTATCGGAGGCACCGGTT
>CAZOIE010000099.1:0-2694 GCA_964579905.1 uncultured Planctomycetia bacterium | reverse complement strand
ACACCGGCATTATCCGTTTTAGAGCTAAGGGCCAAGGCAAGACGCCTTAAGGCACAGCATGATATAGGACTCATAATCGTAGACTATCTTCAAATGATAAGATCTTATAGTCGCTCTGAGAACAGGCAGCAGGAGATATCGGAGATCTCAAGGTCACTTAAGTCATTGGCAAAGGAGCTTACTGTTCCAGTAATAGCGATTAGCCAGCTTTCAAGATCTCCTGAGCGAAGAGAGGACAGAAGGCCGCAGCTTGCAGACTTAAGAGAATCCGGCGCGATTGAGCAGGATGCAGATTTGGTCTGCCTTCTATTTAGAGAGGAATTTTATAATCCTACTGAGGAAAATAGGGGAAAGGCAGATTTGATAATAGCCAAGCAGCGTAACGGACCCGTAGGCAACGTAGCATTGGCATTTATAAAAGAATACACAAGGTTTGAAAACCTATCAAGGAGAGAGGAGTAAGCTTTGAACAGGCATTCTCTTTTAGCTATCTTACTTATAGCCTTTTTACTTTTTAATGGCCCTTTGACTATGGCCCAGGAGGAGGCTGTTGAAGTAAAGAGCGCTTCTGGCAAGGTTGTAAAGATTGTTGAGGTAAAGCAGAATGAGACCGTAAGTACCCAGACCATCCTTACCAAGATAAGGACTGCGCCGGGCTCAAAGTTTTCACGCGATATTTTAAATGATGATATAAAAAGGTTATACGGTACTGGATACTTTAGCGATGTGAGCGTTGACGTGCAGGAACATGCAGATGGCATAAGGGTTGTGTTTATAATTTCTGAGAAGCCGATTGTTAGACAGATATCCTTCAAAGGAAACCGCTATATACGCAATAAGCGCTTGCAGGAGGTTGTTAAATCCCAGATAGGCGAGTTTTTGGATAACCGCCAACTAAAGGACGATACCAACGAAATTTACAACCTTTATGAGAAAAAGGGATTTCATCTTGCTAACATAGACTCCGATGTAACCGTAGAGCCTAGAACAAACAAGGCTCACATAATCTTTTTAATAGAAGAGGGTGTTAAGTCAAAGGTCAAAAAGATTCTTATCATAGGTAATCAATCCTTCAAGACAAAAAAGCTTCTTAAGCTTATGAAGACCAAAAAGAAAACCTGGTTTTCCTCAGGCTTCTTCAAAAAAGAGGCCTTCTATGAGGACATTGAAAGGCTGAAAGCTTTCTACGAACACCATGGCTTTATAGATGTGGATATCTCGAGCTCTCTTCGATATGCCAAGGATAACAGACTTATATATATCGATATCGAGATAGATGAAGGAACAAGATATTTGATAGGAGATGTTGGAATTCAGGGTAATTCCGTTATCGAAACCAGTGACATTGTGAACAAACTGAGCATGAAGGGCGATTCTATATTTTCGCATGCCTCCTTGGAAAAGGATGCCCAGGCCATACAGGATTTGTACTTTGAGAAGGGCTATATATTTGCCAGCATAAGGAGCGATGTGGTCCTTAATGAGGAAACCCAGAAGGTAGACGTTACTTACAATTTAGTTGAAGGAGAGCTTTGTTATGTAGATAAGATCATAATAAAGGGAAATACAAAGACCAAGGATGTGGTGGTAAGAAGGGAGCTTAGGATATTCCCCGGAGATAGGTTTGATGGTGTTAAACTTAGACGCTCCAAAGAGAGATTATACAACCTTGGTTTCTTCGAGGAGGTTTCATATGATATAGAAGAAGGGTCTGGGCCTACCAGGAAAAATTTGGCCGTCACTGTAAAGGAGGCCAAGACAGGAGAGTTTAGTTTTGGTGGAGGCTACAGCTCGATAGACAAGCTTGTGGGATTTGTCGAGATAGCACAGAATAACTTTGACTATAAGAACTACCCAAGTTTTACAGGTGCAGGTCAACGCTTAAGGGTTAGGGCCGAGTTCGGTAGAACAAGGAGGGATTACCTGGTAAGTTTTACAGAACCATGGATATTCGATAGGCCAATTTCGTTTGGGTTTGACGCTTACAGGACGACGCATTATAGGAGTGGAACAAGCGGTTTTAGTTATGATGAACAGAGAACGGGAGGAGCGCTTCGTCTGGGTAAGGCCTTTGGAGAGTTTAACAGCGGTAAGCTGACATATCGGCTTGAAGAGGTGGATATATCGGATGTCCCAACAAACGCATCCGCCGATTTTTTGGCAGAAGAAGGAGAAAACACCATAAGCTCTCTTACATGCGAGATATCCAGGGATACAAGGGATAGTGTTTTTAATCCCAAAAAGGGTTATATAACCTTCTTCTCAACAGAGGTAGCAGGCGGTCCATTTGGAGCCGATAAGGATTTTATGAAGCATCTTGTAGGCGGAAGTGTGTATTTTGAACAGATAGAGGATTTGGTACTTGAGCTTCGGCTTAGAGCCGGCATCGTAGATGGTTATTCCAGCACAACCAAGGTTCCTATTTATGAGAGATTCTTCGCAGGAGGAGCCAATACCATAAGGGGCTATAAGGAAAGAAGAGTTGGCCCAAGGGATATATCCGGTGAATCTATAGGCGGCGAGTCTTTTGTTGTGTTGAATGCAGAATATGTATTCCCGCTGTTTGAAGCTATAAAGGGTGCGATCTTTTATGATGTGGGTAATGTATGGGACAAGGTGTCTGATATTGGATCAGGCGATTATAAATCGGGCACCGGTGTGGGTGTTAGAATAAGAACGCCCATTGGTCCGATA
>CAZOIE010000098.1:0-6069 GCA_964579905.1 uncultured Planctomycetia bacterium | reverse complement strand
ATTGCTTGCGGTAAGACAAATCTTGCTATGCTTGAATCAGCTTTACCCGGCTATAAGGTATGGACTTTGGGTGATGATATAGCCTGGATGAATGTTGCTGAGGATGGTCAGCTTTATGCCATTAATCCTGAGACCGGATTCTTCGGCGTAGTACCTGGAACTGCGAAAGACACCAATCCCAACATGCTTGTTACTTTAAAGAAGGGTGAGTTTTATCCAACATTATTTACAAACGTTGCCTTAAATTCTGATACAAATGATCCATGGTGGGAAGGCAGTGATGACCCAAGACCGGAGAATATTATAGATTGGCATGGGGATAAGGTGGGTGCTTCGCATGAAGAGAAGGTTGCGCATCCAAATTCCAGGTTTACCGTTAAGGTAACCCAGTGCCCAACACTGTCTAAGGAGTTTGATAATCCGAAGGGCGTGCCAATATCTGCGATAATTTTTGGAGGAAAGAGAACCAAGCTTGCTCCTTTGGCTTATGAAAGCTTTAATTGGCAGAATGGGGTTTTCAATGCCGCAATAATGGGCTCAGAAACTACTGCAGCAGCTATCCTTAAGGTTGGAATGTTAAGAAGAGATCCAATGGCTATGCGTCCTTTCTGCGGATATAATATGGCCGATTATTTCCAGCATTGGGTAAACGTTGGAAATAAGTGCGCCAAAGCGCCTAAGATATTTTCCGTTAACTGGTTTAGAAAAGACAATGAAGGCAATTTTATGTGGCCAGGGTTTAAGGATAATATCAGAGTGCTTAAATGGGTAATAGAGCGTTTGGATAATAGTGCCGGTGCAAAGGAAACTCCAATAGGCCTTGTTCCAGATGATCAGGCTTTAGATCTTTCAGGGCTTAATATCCCAAAAGAGAATCTTGATCAATTATTTGAGGTAAACAAAACCGATTATTTAGCTGAGCTTGATCAGGTAAAAGAATATTTTAACCAGTTTGGGAAACGTCTTCCAAAGTGGATGTGGGAAGAGTTTGAAGCTCTTAAGAAGAGACTGAGTTCTTAGAGACTTTATATATTATTGTAAGTGAGGTGATTAATTAATGCCTAGAGTAGATGTCGGACAAAATGAGCCGCTAGAAAGAGCTCTTCGACGCTTTAAAAAGAAAATAGAGAGAGAAGGTATATTGAGAGAGGTTCGTGATCGTAAGCATTACGAGAAGCCTAGCGTAAAAAAGAGACGTAAGCAGAAGAAAACAAAGCGTTTTTAAAAGCTTTCCTCGCTAATCATATCTTACTACCCAAAAAGTTCAAATATGGGCTCCTTTCTTAGAAAAGATAGATCGTTCACATTTAGTCTTGTAATTCTGACTTTTTGTTTGTTAGGTTGGAATTATGGCTACTGTGCTGATTTAATAGATGTTGGAGCCCATGAATATCCATCCGAAAAGTTTTCCCTTAATAATGGCCTGACCGTCATTCTTACAAAAAATCCCAGGATTCCCTTTGTTGCTGTTGAGGCACTTGTTAATGTAGGCTCAAGCCTTGAGGGTGAGTACAGCTCAAGTGGTATATCACACTTTGTTGAGCACTTATTATTCAAGGGGACCAAGAAAAGGCCTGTTGGAAAGATAGAAAATGAGATAAGGTCGTACGGAGCCCAAATAAATGGCTTCACCTCATTTGACTATACCGGCTATACAATAAACTCTCCCAAGAAAAATCTTAGCAATGTCCTCGAATTATTGCAAGATGCCCTGACTAATTCTACCTTTGAAAAATCAGAGTTTGATAAGGAGAAGCAGGTGATTTTAAGAGAGATGGATATGGTCTATGATTATCCCCAAAGACAATTAAACAGATTGCTGTATAAGAATTTTTATCTAAAGCATACCTATCGTTATCCGGTAATTGGTGAGAGGGAGGTGTTTTCATCTTTAAAAAGAGAAGATATTGTAAATTTTTATAAAAATCATTATGTTCCCAATAATATGATACTTGCAATATCGGGAGATATTGATATTGATGAAGCAAAGAATTTAGTGACTTCCATCTTTGGTAAGATGCAGAGAGGAATTGCCCATCCAGTTATCGTACCATCTGAACCAGTTCAACTTAAACAAAGATATGTTGTCGAGGAATACAAGGGTAACCTAACATATATTATGCTGGGTTTTCACAGCGTACAGGTACTTGATCAGAATCTATTTGCACTTGATCTACTTTCAAGTATATTGGGAGGAGGAAAGAGTTCCCGCCTTTTTAAACTATTATATGACAGAGAAAAACTCGTATTTAACATTAGCTCTTATAACTATACGCCTAGATATCCCGGAGTTTTTGCTATAAATGTCGTAGCTAAGAAAGACAAAGAAGATGATATTCTTAAGGCTATCTTCGATGAAATTGAGCGTCTTAAAACTAGTAAGGTTAGCCAGGATGAACTAAATACCGCAAAGAATGGCCTAATTTCTTCTTACCTGTCCTCTTTAGAAACCATACAGTCTCAGGTTGCTGATTTTGCTACATCGCAGGCTCTAACAGGTGATTTTAAATTCTCCAAGCACTATGTTGAAAAGATCAAGGAAGTAACTATAGATGATATTCAGAATGTAGCAAGGCATTATTTAAATAAGAGGAGTTCAACGGTTGCAATGCTCGTGCCCGAAGGAAGCTCTTCTAAAGTTGAAGGTGTCAAAAAAGACGAAGGTTTTACAGAGGATATGGGAATTGTTACGCTTCAAAACGGTCTTCGTGTAGCTTATAACGTAAGAAAAGGAATCCCAAAGGTTGCAGTGACGGTGACGTTAAGAGGTGGTCTTTTAGCTGAGAATGAATCAAATAATGGAATAAGTAATTTAATCTCCAGCATGCTTTTAAAGGGCACAAAATCGAAAGACCATGAAACCATCTATAAAATAATTGAATCTAAGGGCGGGTCAATAGGAACATTCTCGGGTAATAATAGCTTTGGAATTACAGCAGAGGTTTTTAATGAGAATATAGATGAAACATTATATCTTATTTTAGAATTGCTTACTGAGTCTATCTTTCCAGATGAGGAGCTAGAGAAGGAAAGGGCGCTTATCAATGCAAAGATTTTAAGAAGGGATGAGGATATTTTTTCATCGAATATGCTCTTATTGAGAAAACTCCTTTTTAAAAACCATCCCTATGAACACGATACCCTTGGTACAAAGAGTTCGATTGAATCCTTGGATAAGGATACGCTGCGTAAATTCTACAAGGGTTATGTGACTAGTAATAATGTTGTTGTTTCAATAACCGGAAATTTTGATAAAGAAAAGACTTTAAAGTTGATGCAAGAAAGATTTGCAAAACTAAGTAAAAAAGAAATTGTTTTATCTAACAAAAAAGCTAATAAGATAGAACAAATTGTATCCAATAGTCAGGTGCTACCCAAGAAGGAAACGGTTGTTATGATAGGGTATAAGGCTCCATCCATTACTCATAAGGATAGGTATGTATTTGAAATTATAGAATCTGTGCTCTCAGGTATGGACGGGCGGTTGTTTGGGGTGATAAGGCAAAAGAGAGGTCTTTCCTATACGCAAGGCGCTTCTTATATACCGCTATTAAAAGACGGATATTTTGTTTTATATGCTTCATGCAAGAAAAACGATCTAGACCTTGTAAAATCTTTGATTCTTAAGGAAATAAAGGTCCTTAAGAAATCAGGGATAGGTGAAGATGAGCTTGAAATTCTAAAGAACAAGTTATCGTCGAAACACTGGCTTGCTCTTCAAACCAATTCTGGTTTGTCTTTCACGATGTCTTTATATGAACTATATGGCTTGGGTTATGATTATTATAAGTCATATCAGGCAATGTTAGATTCTGTTACGACTCAGGATGTAGAGAGAGTGCTTAATGATTATTTTAGTTTAGACTCTTATGTAATTAGCACCACCTTCCCACTTGATGAGGAAAAATACTAAGTTATGATGGATATTAGAAAACCGGCGGTAGCAGGACAGTTCTATTCACAGAGTGAAGCTATCTTAAAAAGAGAGCTTAAAGAGCTATTTGCCGAAGGGGGATGTGAGGACGAAGAGTTAATCGAGGCAAAGGGTGTTGTTATGCCCCATGCAGGTTACATATACTCAGGCTCAGTTGCTGCCAAGGCTATTTCTAAGGCTAAACCGACTAATACCTACATTATAATTGGCCCAAATCATACCGGACATGGAAAACCATTCAGCTTAATGGATGAAGGTGTTTGGCAAACACCTCTTGGTGATGTTGAAATAGAAAGTGAGCTTTCAAAGAAACTGCTTAATAGCTCAAAGTTTTTAGAGCGTGATAATGAAGCGCATATTTATGAGCATTCTATAGAAGTTGAACTACCGCTTTTGCAATATAGACAAGAGGGTTTTAAGATAGTTCCAATTATTCTTACCAGCGCAAAACTTGAAGTGTACTTGCAAATTGCAAAAGAGATTGCAGGATGCATAAAGGATGCACCATACAGCGTAACGATTATTGCTAGCTCTGACTTTACCCATTTTGAAGACCATGATACGGCATCAAAAAAGGATAAGATGGCTATAGATGCGATACTTGAACTTGACGAAGAGAAATTTTTGAATATTGTAACAGAACATGAAATATCGGTCTGTGGCTATGCGCCCATATGCGTTATGTTGGCATCAGCCAAATTGTTGGGTGCTAAGGAAGCTAAATTAGTTGAGTACAAGACAAGCGGCGATACCTCAGGTGATTATGAAAGTGTTGTTGGATACGCCGGTATATTAGTTTCATAAATTTAGAAAGGGAGATTAAGATGGAAAACCAAGATAAGCAACAGGAGAAAAATAAGAATGTTGATGAGTCCTGGAAGGAGAACGTGGAAAAGGAAAAAACTAACACAGAAGAAACAGCTGGTCATCAATATAATGAAGAACATATAGCAGATTTCAATATGTTTATCTCTTCTCTAGCGATGCAGGCCCTCATGTTTTTAGGGCTTATGCCTGATCCAACAAACAATAAAGTACAAAAAGACCTTACGCATGCTAAATATATAATTGACACTATAGAGATGCTAAAGGAGAAGACCAAGAACAATCTAAATGAGGAAGAGAGTTCAAATATCGAGCAAACCCTTTATACATTAAGGATGAAATTCGTAGAACTTTCTAAGTCCTGATATTGTAACTAGTTATAATAACTAAAAAGCAATTTTTATTAACCTAGTATACCTACCTGACAGGTTTACTCTTCCCTCAAAAATTGGCTTGAATTTTAGCTTATTATTTGCTACTATTATTATTTAACTTATAAGAAAGAGAGTAATATGAAGAAATATCAAAAGAAGACTAATAATCGAGCATTCCTTGTATGGTTTGTGTTGTTGATAATTGGTATGATACTCTTAAACGTAAGTTCCTTTTCCATGAGGGTGCCAAGGGAATTGACATATAGTGAGTTTTACAGGATTGTTGCAGCAAACAATACAAGTAATCAAATAAGAAATGTGTCAAAGATTGGCAATACTATTCGCGGAACATTCGAGGATAACACACCATTTATTGTTAATGTGCCAGAGACCGACCAAGATCTTATAAGGTTGCTAAGGGAAAATGTCGATAATTTCGACGTTAGACCTGAAAAGACCTTCTGGACCAACTTCCTATTAACTATTATCGGACCTATAATATTCTTTGCTCTGTTTTGGTTTTTAATATATAGGAGTGCAGCTCAAGGTGGCGGAGGAAGGCTTTTGTCCTTTGGCAAAAGTCGGGCAACTCAGATAGCAGAAGACAAGATAAAAATTACCTTTAATGATGTCGCAGGAGTTGATGAGGCGAAGGAGGAATTAAGTGAGGTAATAGAATTTTTGAAAGATCCTAAGAAGTTTACTAGGCTGGGTGGCAAGATACCGAAAGGTGTTTTATTGATGGGGCCACCTGGGACCGGTAAGACCCTTTTGGCAAAGGCTGTTAGCGGTGAGGCAGCCGTACCTTTTTTTAATATAAGCGGCTCAGATTTTGTAGAGATGTTTGTTGGAGTAGGTGCTTCAAGGGTTCGCGATCTATTTGAGCAGGGTAAACGTGCTGCTAAGGCCGGTGGTAAGGGGTGTATAATATTTATC
>CAZOIE010000097.1:4100-6131 GCA_964579905.1 uncultured Planctomycetia bacterium | reverse complement strand
CAATGGCCTTTAAAAAAGGACAGCAGGAAGCTTCACCGGTTCTACTTGAGCCTTTAATGGAGGCAGAGGTTGTAATTCCCGAAGAATATATGGGAAGCGTAACAGGAGATTTAAATTCAAGACGTGGAAGAATCCTGGGTATGGAGCCTCGTTCCAATATGCAGGTCCTGAGGGCAACGGTTCCGCTTGCTGAGATGTTAAAATACGCCACTGAACTTCGTTCAATGACAGGTGGAAGAGGTATGTATTCCATGAAGTTTTCTCATTATGAAGAGGTCCCACAGAAGATATCCCAGACTGTAATCAGCCAGTCACAGAAGGTCGAGGAAAAGGAAGAATAGACAATTTTAGCTATAGAAAGATTAGCTGAAATTATTATATCGGTTGCAATAACCCTCTTCTTGAAAATGCTTTACACCCCTAATTTGCTGTGCTATAATCCAACCAAATATCTTAGTTATTATTAATATTAAAAGGACTATTAATAAGAGAGGTCTTTAAATATGTCAGGACATTCAAAATGGGCTGGAATTAAACATAAAAAGGCAGCCGTTGATGCGAAACGCGGTAAGGTTTTTACAAAGCTAATTAAGGAAATCACAGCAAGCGCAAGAGAGAGTGGCGGCAAGCTTGATGCTAACCCTAGGTTGCGTACAGCTATTTTGAAGGCAAAGGAAGCAAATATGCCTGCTGAAAATATTGATAGGGCCATTAAGCGTGGTACAGGAGAACTTCCAGGTGTAAGCTATGAAGAGGTGACCTATGAGGGATACGGCCCGAAGGGTGTGGCCATACTTGTTGATGCATTAACGGACAATAAAAATCGTACTACTGCTGAGGTTAGGAGCATTCTATCGAAAAAGGGTGGTAATCTTGCAGGCAGTGGTTCAGTTGCATGGATGTTTCATAAGAAAGGTTATATTCTTGTTGATAAGTCGGCCACAGATGAAGATACCCTTATGGGCGTGGTTTTAGATGCCGGAGCCGATGATATGAAATCTGAAGATCAGAATACCTTTGAGGTAATTGCATCACCTACTAATTTTGAGGCTGTAAAGAAGGCACTTGACGAGAATAATATCTCTACCAAGATGGCAGAGGTTACGATGATTCCAACAAGTACCATAAAGATTGCGGGCGAAGATGCTAAGGGGATATTGTCCCTTATTGCAGACCTTGAAGACAATGATGATGTGCAAAACGTCTATGCCAACTTTGATATACCGGATGAGATCATAGATAAATTTGTGGACGGGAAGTAAGTGAGAATAATCGGTATAGATCCAGGGTTAGGTACGACAGGCTATGGCGTTATAGAGTCAAAGGGTTCACATATTAAATTGATAGAGGCAGGAAGAATAAGAACCTCTCATTCTCAAGCTATCTATAGACGACTTACAAAGATTTATTCGGAGCTTGAAAAACTGTTAAAAGAGTTTAAACCGGATTTGCTGGCACTCGAAGATTTGTACTCTCATTATAAGCACCCAAAGACCTCTATATTGATGGCACACGCAAGGGGGATTGTATATCTTGCCTCTTGTCAGCAGAAAATTGAAATAAGGGATTACTCGGCAAAGCGTATAAAGAAGGCGATAACCGGAACCGGAAATGCCACGAAGGGGCAGGTTGAGAAAATGGTAGCGAGCACACTTAATTTAAACCGACCCATTAACCAGGCCGATGTAGCGGATGCACTTGCAATTGCTATAGGGTGTTTGTATATGGATAAATGTTATGATAAGTCAAATTCGCGGTAAGATAAAACAAAGACTCTCCGATAGTGTTCTACTTGAGGTAAACGGTATATCCTATGAGGTGTTCATTCCTCATGCGATAATGGATATTATAAATAGTGATACCGAACTTAAAGAATTAGAACTTATAACCTACCACTATAATCAAATTGATCATTCAAAGAGTATACCAGTGCTTATAGGTTTTACAAATGAGGTAGAAAGGGAGTTTTTTGAGAAGTTTATTACAGTTTCGGGGATAGGTCCAAGAGCAGCGCTCAAGGCTCTATCTAAG
>CAZOIE010000097.1:0-4079 GCA_964579905.1 uncultured Planctomycetia bacterium | reverse complement strand
ACGATATGGATTACTCTCTTCTTAATTCACTCCCTGGGATAGGAATGCAGCGTGCCAAGGAGATAGTGGCCAAACTACAGGGAAAAGTAGGTAAATTTGCCCTTATACAGGATTCCTGTTCAAAGGAGAAAAGAGCATCCTATGAGGATATTAAGAATGAGGCTATTCAAATACTTTTAAAGTTACAATATAATCCCAAAGAAGCTCAAGATATGGTAGATAAGGCGCTTAAGAGAAAGTCTGGTATGAAAACCCCAGAAGAGGTTTTAAACGAGGTTTATAAACAAAGAAGTGAGTGAGGTTGATATGAGAGATGATGAAAGAGAGCGTACGATTTCCGGTAAGGAACAGGATGAAGATCTGGTATTAAATATTTCCTTACGGCCTAAGAAGCTAACCGAGTTCGTAGGTCAAAAGGATATACGGGAGAATATTGGCATAGCCATAAAGGCTGCCAAAGCAAGGAATGAACCGCTTGAACATATTCTGTTCTCAGGTCCACCTGGCCTTGGAAAGACAACCCTATCACATATAATAGCCAATGAGATGCAAAGTAAGATTGTTGCAACAAGCGGGCCTGCTATTGAGCGCGCCGGAGATCTTATAGGGATACTTACGAACTTGGGCGTTGGCGATGTTCTATTTATTGATGAGATACACAGGCTCTCTAAGGTGGTAGAAGAGTTTTTGTATCCTGCCATGGAAAACTTCCAGATAGATTTTGTTATAGACAAGGGCCCTTATGCAAAGACCATAAAGTTCAACCTCAAGAGATTTACTCTTATAGGCGCGACGACACGCTCAGGATTACTTAGCGCTCCGCTTCGGGGAAGGTTCGGCATGTTTTACCATCTTGACTTTTATGATGATGATAACTTGGTTGATATAGTAAAGCGCTCAAGCAAATTGCTGGATGTACCAATCGATAATAATGCCTCATCTGAGGTTGCAAGGCGCTCAAGAGGTACACCGCGCGTTGCAAATAGATTGTTAAATAGAGTTAGGGATTATGCTCAGGTAAAATCCGATGGCAAGGTTACAAACGAAATAGCAAACAAAGCCTTGGATATGCAGGGCATAGATACAAAGGGACTTGACAATATAGACAGAAAGGTCCTAAAGGCGATAATCGAGTTTTATGATGGAGGGCCTGTAGGAATAGATTCACTTGCAGCCACATTAAATGAAGAGGTTGATACCATAGTTGACATAGTAGAGCCGTTCCTTCTTAAGATAGGTTTCCTTAAAAGAACCTCCCGAGGAAGAGAGGTTACAAAGCTAGCCCTTGAGCATTTCAATATAGATAATAAGGGAAATTCGCAAAAAGAGTTTTTTGACAGTAAGAAAACAAAATGAAATTGATTCTACATGCATGCTGTGCCCCCTGTTTAATACATCCCCTGAATGTACTGCAGCAAGAAGGTATTAAGGTTTGGGGGTTTTTTTATAATCCAAATATCCATGGTTTTGATGAGTTTACCAAAAGACATAACTCTGTTTTGGATTATGCAAAAAAGGTAGAGCTTCCTCTTATACCGGCTAGATATCCATATCCAGTGGAGGATTATTTTAGGCAGGTAAACCTTAAGGAATCCCCAGAGTCTGCGAGATGTAGTATATGCTGGACACTAAGGTTAAAGGAGACAGCTCGTATAGCTAAAATTAACAATTTTGATTACTTCTCGACCACTCTTTTAGTAAGCCCTTACCAGGACCAGGAGACTTTAAAGTCAATAGGTATGAGGATTGCAGAAGAAGAGGGCGTAGCGTTTTTCTACAGAGATTTTAGAGACGGCTTTAGAAAGACGCACGATGAAGCGAGGGATATGGGTATGTATATGCAGAAGTACTGTGGTTGTATATACAGCGAAAGAGAGCGGCATGCAAAACACGCAAAGCACTCGAAGAGCACACAAGTACCCTGTTAGTAATATGGGAAAACTTTTTATATTAATAGGTCTGGTATTTGTAGCTGTAGGTTTACTACTGGTCTTTGTTAATAAAGTTCCTTTTTTGGGAAGGTTGCCAGGGGATATTTATATAAAGAAGGAAAATTTTACGTTTTATTTTCCTATAGCGACCTCAATCTTGATAAGTTTAGTTTTGTCGTTTTTGTTCTTTATATTCTCAAGAAGACATTAATTATATGAGAAGACTTGTTGTATTAGTATGTGTATCAATATTAAGCCTTATCGTATTAACGCCCAATACCTCTTTAGCGTTAGAGAAGGATAGTCGAGATATTAAGGTATTGATACTAGATGACGTGGGGAAATTTAAGCTTGCCGTACACTCATCCTATGAGATTTTAAATGAGAATGAAAAAGGTGAGCTTCTCAAGGGAAAATGGTTTAGCCAAAGAAAGGTAAAGGTCGATTCCTACCTGCGCCTTGGAAGGCATAGGCTAAATACAGATAGGATAGTAGTAAAGGCCTCTAAGGATGGCAGAATATTTGTAAACGGTAAGTATTACAGGGGTAAAATTGTAATATCGAAGAACAATAAAAAGCTGTCCGTTATAAATGTCTTGGATATCGAAGATTATTTAAAAGGGGTTCTATTTCATGAGGTTTCACCAGACTGGCCGATTGAAGCATTGAAGGCACAGGCGGTGGTAGCAAGGACATTTGCTCTTTATCATAGCATCATTAATAAAAAAAGTGACTATGATGTTAAAAACGATACCTCAAGCCAGATGTATGGTGGATTGTTCTCAGAGCGTTCTAAAACCAACATTGCCGTAGATTCAACCAAAAAAAAGATACTTGCTTTTAGGAAAAAAATATTCCTGACATATTACCATGCTACATGCGGAGGTTCTCTTGAAGATGCATCTGTATTGTGGAAAATTGATATCCCTTGTTTAAAAGAAAAGGAATGTGGTTTTTGTAAAGGCTCGCCGCATTTTAAATGGCGCAGGTCGATTAGGCTTAAAGAGATTAAGAAGAAGTTTCGCATAAGCGATATTACAGATATTGAGATATCTTCTTATACACCCTCTAACAGGGTAAATATGCTTCTTATGAAATCAGAAGCAAAAGAGCTTCCAATAAGCGCAAAGGAGTTCAGGCATATGCTTGGTAGCACCGTTTTGAGGAGTACGAATTTTACAGTTGAGATTAATAGAGGGTATGCAAAATTTAAGGGCCAAGGGTGGGGTCATGGCGTTGGTATGTGTCAGTGGGGTGCTCACTTTATGTCAAAGAAAGGAAATAGCTTTGAAGATATACTAACTTTCTACTACCCAAATGCCCAGATAGAAAATATTGATAGTGTAAAAAAGATTTATTGAGTCTATTATGACAACAACATATAAATTATCTGATTTTGACTACGATCTACCTAAAGAATTGATAGCCCAGTATCCGCTTGATGAGCGTGGCACATCAAGATTACTAGTAGTTGATAGATCTAGAAATAAAATCTCTACAGGAGAATTTAAGGACCTGGTTAACTTCTTTAATGAGGGAGACACAATCGTACTAAACAATACCAAGGTATTAAAAGCCAGGCTTTTTGGAAGGACCGAATCGGGTGTTGAGGTAGATACTCTTTTACTTAAAGAGATATCGAATAATAAATTTGAAGTTCTTATAAAGCCTCAGAAGAGATTAAAGCAAAACGATACCATCTACTTTAACGAGGGGAGCAAAAAGGGTATATTTGAACGCGATGATGAATATAAATCATATCTTAGCTTTAACTCTAACCTTGATGAAATTCTAACTATGCCGCTTCCGCCATATATAAAGAGAAAGCCTGAGGCTATTGACTTTGATAAATACCAGACTGTTTTTGCAAAAGTGGATGGTTCGGTTGCAAGCCCTACTGCAGGTTTGCATTTTACAGAAGAAATATTAGATAACCTTACTATAAAAGGTATAAATAACTGCTATGTTACTTTGAATGTGGGATATGGTACATTTAAAAAGATTAGAAGTGAGGATATAAGATCGCATGAGTTAGATTCTGAGTATTTTGTTTTGCCTCAGGAGACCGTAGATACTATAAATAGTGCAAAAAAGAACAACAAAAGGGTATTGTCCGTAGGTACGACCACGACCCGTGTTCTCGAGAGC
>CAZOIE010000096.1:0-6132 GCA_964579905.1 uncultured Planctomycetia bacterium | reverse complement strand
CGTTACATAATCTGAGGCTACCTTCATAGTGGGATAACCAAAACTTGGCAGACTCTTTATGGCGAAGAAGCCACCTATTAAAAATGCGATTACAAAAGCCGCTGTTGATACAGTGTTGAAAAACCAGCGCCCATCCTTTACAAGCGGTAAATCTATCCTAATGGTCGAACGGATCAATATTATCACGCATAGAATCTCAACAACCAGCTGGGTCATAGCAAGATCAGGAGCCTTAAGAAGCAAGAACGCAACCGAAAGACCAAGACCCACGGCCCCAACCGCAATTACAGATGAAAGCAGATCTTTAATCTCGACTGCTACAACAGCCCCTATAATCATGAGAACCAAGATAATATTGATATCTAACATGCTAGTTACACACTCCTAAAAATATAAAAAACACTATCATGCCAAGCAGGCACCAAACCAGGTATGTAGGTAGTACTCCATTGTGCAGATATTGAAAAACCTTTGAAAGCCCAAAGGTAAATTTTCTACCAACTTCATATATGTCAAACCAGCCAGCGGTAGCTTTCTTGTACATAAATTTAAAAATTCCCATATCATGTACTGTGTTATAAAACTCTGTTCCAGAAGGCCTACTTGCCTGAGAATAAGGCTCGCCTCCGACATAACTAGAATCAACACGTGCATTCTTTTTTAAATTACCTATCCAAAGGATTATCAAACCAACTACAATACCAACCAGTATTAAAACTGTAGCTAACCCGGATGTCCATGTGCCTATAAAATCTACCCTACCTACAGACGGTAAAATATAATACTTAAGAGGTAGTTGGACAGCAAATACTCCAAACACCACACACAGTACTGCCAAGATCAACATGGGAACCCACATAAGAAACCCTACCTCATCCTTTGTTTTAGAAGCTTTTGATGATTGCCCTAGATAGGTAGCATGTAATAACTTCAAAAAGCTTGCCAGCGTAAGAGCTGAACCAAACATCGCCGAGATCAAACATATGATTGTGGTAATACGTAACAGATTACTTGCAGCACCTATTTGATCGATTAACCCTTGATAGATCATCCATTTTGAAACAAAACCATTAAACGGCGGTATACCGGATATAGAGAGGCTGCATATCAAAGCACAAAGAAATGTTATCGGCATTACCTTGGCAAGGCCACCCAATTTATCAAGGTCTGTAGTTTGCCTTTTCTCTTCAACTGCCCCACTGGTAAGGAATAGACATGACTTATACATAGCATGATTTATCATATGGAACAAGCCACCAGCTATTCCTATTGGATTTCCCGTTCCGATTCCCAAAACCATATAACCAACCTGCGATACCGCATGGTATCCCAATAGTTTTTTATAGTCATGCTGAATAAGGGCCATCATTACTGCAGCTATTATTGTTACTGCACCTGTAATAAGCAGGAATAGCTTCATAGCCTCGCTTAAGATAAACATCTCGGTTGATATTCTAAAAAGAAGGTATATGCCCAGTAATTTGTCTAAAGATGCAGGAAGCAGAGCACTAACACTAACAGGTGCATGTTCCGCTGCATCTGGAATCCATGTATGAAATGGCATTGCACCCGCTTTCGCGAACGCAGCAATAGCAAGTAGTATAAATGCCAAAAGTGCTAATCCAGAGGGCTCTATCCTTATCGCATCCATCTGCAGGGTATTGCAAAGGGAATAAACGATACCCACTCCTAAAATCATAAGAGAATCTGAACCGCCGATTATAATCAAAGTCTTCTTTGCTGTAACATGGGAATCCTTGTCTCCCATGTTTATAAGAAGATAAAGCGTAATACCTAGGAATCCCCATAGCATCAACAGCACCAGTAGATTATTAGTAAAAACTACTCCTATTGAGGCAAGTACAGTCAATACTATATATAGGTAATACTGAATAAGGCTTGGTTTTCCCTTCATAGATTTAAGGGAATAGATAGAGATCAAAACACCAAACCCTATTATAGCAATCGCTGTAAAACTACTTAAAATATCTATACGCCACATTTGTTATTTATTAATTTCCCTTTTTAATCTTGCTGTCTTTTGCTGTGAAAGCTCAATAAGATCCCAGCCGGTCAATATCTTTTTGTCTGTTTCATTATCTATAACGGCTGTTCTTTCGGTGCAGCAATAGCATGGGTCGATTGCTGCTAGTGTAATAGCGCTATCGGAGATTGTGCCTCCAACCGCCGCTATCTTGTTGCTTGGAAGATTCATATAGGAAGGGGCTCTGATCTTATGCCTAATCGGACTGTTTGCGCCATCTGAGCGAACAAAATGGAACACCTCACCTCTGGGCGCTTCTGCATGCCCTATTCCGTCTCCTGGCGGTATCTCTTTTACATTTGCATCTACTTCGCCCTTTGGCATATTGTCAAGGCACTGATGTATAATCTTTACGCTCTCGTACATCTCAAGCACCCTTACAATAAGCTTAGCGAATATATCACCCTCTTCCTGAACAATAACCTCCCAATCTACCTTATCGTACACACCATATGGATCATCGCGCCTTACATCAATCTTAACCCCTGATGCCCTTGCGGTTGGCCCAAGTACGCCATAATCAATGGCCTCCTCCTTGGTAAGAACGCCTACACCCTTTGTTCTTGCATGTATTACAGGATCATCTATAACCGCACCCTTGAACATATCAAGAATCGGAACTAAATCATCAACACACTTTTTAATTCTAGGAATATCTTCTTCTTTAATATCGCGCCTTACTCCGCCAACCTTCATCATTCCATAATGCTGCCTGTTTCCAGTTATTAGTTCAAAAAGATCCAAAATCGGCTCTCTATATTTCCATGACCACATCCACACTGTGTTATACCCAATGAAATGGCCTGCCAGGCCAAGCCAAAGCAGATGGCTATGAAGCCTTTCAAGCTCTGCTATAATCGTTCTTATATAAAGCGCTCTTTCTGGAACCTCTATCTTACCAAGATCCTCTACGGCATTTACATAGGCTATTGGATGAGAGTTTGAACAGATTCCGCATATCCTCTCAACCAAAAAAGGTACCTGATCAAAATGCTTCGATTCTGATAACTTCTCAATACCCCTATGCATATATCCGATAACAATATCAATATCTACAACCTTCTCACCCTCAACATAGAGCTTAAAAAATTCCGGCTCTTCCTGTAAAGGATGGTACGGTCCTATTGGTACAACTACTTTATGACTCATTTAGTCTCCTTATCATCATGCCTTAAAGGCTTAAAATCCTCTGGGAAATCCTCATCCAAAAGAAGTCTTGTAAGATTTGGATGGTTATCAAACTGTATTCCAAGCAACTCCCACATCTCCCTTTCAATCCACTCAGCAGCTTTAAATTGAGGAGCTAAGGATTCAATGCGAGGATTCTTTTTATCCTTTATTCTTGTCTTTAGGGTTACCATCTGACCCGTTGAATCATTTGAAAAATGGTACAATATCTCTATTGCATCCGGTGTATCAATACCGCTGGCAATAACAAACCTGCAACCCAAGTCCTTAAAAACAAAACCGGCAATACTCGGAATATCTTTCGGCTCTATTGTAACATAGGCCCTTTGCCTTGAATGTTCATATATCTCAACAATCTCTTTTGGAAACTTCTCTTTTAATGTCTCAAGTGTACTCATTACTGCCCCTTTACTGAATTTATTAAATGAACAACTCCCATAATAATGGCCTCCGGTTTCGGAGGGCATCCGGGGATATAGGCGCTAACCGGGATTATCTCATCTACGGGCTTAACAAAATTATATGAATCCTTAAATAAATTCCCGCCCATTGGACATGTTCCTACCGCAACGACAAAGCAGGGTTTGGCTGCCTGATCATAAATCTCTTTTATCTTCTTTGCAGTTTTAAAATTAGGCACACCGGACACAAGTAAAACATCTGCATGGCGTATGCTTCCAACAAGCTGAATACCAAATCTCTCAAGATCATGCCGCGGTGTCAATGCATCAAGAATCTCAATATCGCAGTTGTTACATGGTGAGCATGCTGCATGAAACACCCAAATAGATTTTAGTAATGCCTTTGTCTTTAGATCCATATTATAATCCTAAAAATGCAAGAACCAGTGAAATAACACCAAGAACGACCATTGGACCCCAGAAAAATCTCATAGCCTGGCCTATCTTGACTCTTGGATTCGTATTCCTTATCAATATAACAAGTACCATCACCAAGACATACTTACCAACGGTAATTAAAAAGCTGCCTATACCATTAATCTCATTTCCCATGAAGAGTAGAACCAGAAATATTGGACTTGCTACAAACATTACATACTTCGTGAGCTTGAAGATTGCAAGAATAGGTCCTGAGAATTCAATATAAGCACCTGCCATAATCTCCGTCTCTGCCTCTGCCATATCAAAGGGTACGAGACCAAGTTTGGCCTGGGTACACATAAGCGCTACTATGAACGCTATTATACCGGATATAGAAAAAATAAAGATTCCGCTCGATGCCTGAAAGGCTGCAATCTCACCAAGCTGTATCGAACCAGCCTTAACAACAGGTACAAGGCAGGCTATTACAAAAGGTAATTCATATCCAAGTAACAGCTTTATCTCCCTTGAACCGCCAACGCTCGCTAAGGGGTTTGCCGATGCAAAGGCGTTTATTATCATTATAATTGCAGGTATTGCCAATAGATAAATAGCGACTATCCAATCCCCTACAAAACCCTTTGAGCTATCAAGCATAGCCAGCCAGTTTATTGTAGAAACCAAAATGGCGGCTGAAAGACCTACTAATGGTAATAGTATAAATAAGGTACGCGGTGCACCCTGTGGGATTATAACCTCCTTACCCAAGAGCTTGATTATATCATATACCGGCTGAAGCAACGGCGGTCCAACCCTCCACTGCACACGGGCCGTAACCTTCCTATCAATCCAGGAGGTAAATAACCCCAGCACTACGGTAAACACAAACCCTGGAAACAGTAAATAGTAAATTAAGTTCTTCATTTTTTCTTAGCTTGGACGTCCTCGTCAATCCATTTCTTTGAGCGAACAGCCAATGAATCGCCTACGAAATAAACATTTTTCTCTGGATCTTCCTTAACATCTCGAAGACTAATGGCATCATGGGAGCAGCTTGTTGCGCATTTGGGCATCTTTGGCTCTTTTAGACCAATGCAGTAATCGCAACGGGATGAAATAAAAGGAATAACCTCTGGAAATATTACACCAAACGGACAAGCGATGGTGCAAGATTTGCAGCTGGTGCAACGCATATTGTACCTTTTTAATATACCATCGGGCTGCTTTTCAAGCGCATCATGATAGCAGGAGTTAACACATGGAGCTTCCTGGCATTTCCTGCATACGGTAGCAAAGGTTGCAAACTCCCTTACGTTATCTATACCACTATTGTGCGGGTGGTAGAAATAACTGCATTGAGCATCGCATTCCTTGCAGCTTGCACAAATATCCAGATCAACAAATAATCGCTTCATTATAATCTAGTCCCAAATATCATGTAAATCTTTTAGCTTATCATATGTAAATACAGGCCCGTCTTTACAAATATAGTACCTACCGATACGGCAGTGTCCGCACTTACCAAGGCCACACGACATATTCTTTTCCATCGATAAATAAATATCCTTGGCCTTAAAACCAATCTCTAGTAATTTGAAGGTGGTAAACTTCATCATTATGGGAGGGCCGCAGACGATTACAGCGGTTTCATTCGTACCACCTTTGAATTTATCTAAAAGGGTGGTTACAACGCCAACATTACCGCGCCAATCCTTATCTGCATTATCAACGCTTACATCTATATCTATGCCGCGCTTCCAATCCTTAAACTGCTCTTTGTAGATTATGTCAGATGGTGTCCTTGCCCCATAGCGCAGATATATCTTCTGATATGGACTTGTATTTGCAAGCAGTGATAGTATAAGCGACCTAAGAGGAGCTAATCCTACACCACCGCCAACGATGAGAATATTCTTTCCCTTAAACTCATTTAAAGGATAACCTTTACCGTAAGGACCGCGCATACCAACAACAGTCCCTTCCTTTATATTATGAAGCTCCTTAGTAAGAAGCCCTACGTTCATTATAGTTACTTCCAGCTTTTCTTTGTCGTTTGGATCAGATGAGGGGGTAAATGGC
>CAZOIE010000095.1:0-6157 GCA_964579905.1 uncultured Planctomycetia bacterium | reverse complement strand
CTATACAGGTACAAATGCCATTATGATAACCACCACCCTAACGGCCTTCTTCGGCTCCCAGATGGGGGGATGGTGGGGCATTACTGTCAGTTCACTGGCTATCCTGGGTATTACCCTAGCTACAACCTTCACGACATTTATGCCGGCAAAACTAAATGACAGCTTCAGAAAACTTGGAGCGCAGGTAATAGGTGTTGATGAAGGAGAAACAGGAAAATGGATCTGGCTGAATAAACTCTGGTGGATTAGTCTTATCGGCGGAATAGTGGCTGTAATTCTTTCCCAGCTACCAGGTCTTATAATGAATGGATTTGTTCCTCCGGTTGCTGGTGTGCCGGGTATGGGTGGCAATATTTTCGGAGGAAGTACATTGCTTCTTCTTGGAAACGCACTGGTTGAGATAGGTCGCCGAGTGGTATATGCAAGAAAGGGTGAAACCTTGCAAGAGCCAATACAGGTATCAGGTGAAACAGAACAAAAGAGGGTTCAAAAACCCACTATATCATTTGCCCTGCCTTATGTTGTTACTTTATTGTCGCTTTCAGGGATAATACTTCTTGGTAAGCATCTTTCAATGCTTAGCGCCGCATCTTCATTTATACCTGCATTCTCCGGAGCATTCACCGTGTTGGGCTTAATGGTAGGTATAGGGCTTGTAGTTTATGCCGTTATCGAAAAGAGTGTGGTATTTAATACATTTATGAGTGTTTTAGCGAGGGATAAGAAGGTATCTATTAATCAGATTGAAGAGAAGGTACAGTACTACATGCGCCTTGCAGATGCGGCTATAAAGGATGAACATAATATCAGCCTTGAACTCGGTCCTACTGAAATAATGAGACAGATAATGGCCAAGGAGGCAAGAGAACAACTTTTAAAGAACAGAAACGCAAGCTTTGAGGAAGCGGATGCCCACCTATCAAAGACAAAGATCGATGCCATTGCGCTTGGTGTTGCTGCTGTACAGTTATACAGAAGGCACGTGTCAGGAGGCGCAAAGTTAGTAGATGGGAAGATTGTAAGGGAAAAACCACCAGTTCCAGATTTTACCCTTCACGTAAACCAGATATTCGGCATATGGTTTTTAACGCAGATAGACCAGTTTAAGTCAGAATTTGTTGGGCGTATAGAAAATGCCCTGGCAGGAATTTTAGTGCGTGGTGCACTGGAAAAAATTAAGGGTTATGTAATTAAGATGGCTACAGGTGAAGGTAAGATGGAGGTATTAGGAATCGCCTCTTATGTGACATCAAGGGCGAACAAGGGAGCCCATGTTGCTACGCATAACCCAGGCTTGGTGCATGACCAGGCGCCAGATATGGCAGATATACTGGCCGGTTGGCTTGATACAACTGTTGGTGCGGTCGGATTGTTCGATGAAGAGGTAAAGCCAATATATTACATATTCAATTTTAACCCAGAGACTGGACAGGTAGAGTTTACAGTTGAAAGGGAGCCAGGAACAGGCGGCATACCTGCTTATCAGTGCGGCATAACATACGGTACGCTATCTGCCATAAACTTCAACAGCCAGTTGGATAAGATACAAAGAGCCCTGTATTCACTTTTTGTTGATGAGGCAGATATTATCGCACTGGGCATAGATCCTCACCTTATAGCCGGTGGCCAGGAAGAGGCATTTGTAAAACTGGTCAACCAGCATATGGAGGATGTGTTTACCGTTATCTCCCAGCTTAGGAAGGGCGACCTTGTATATGATCAGAAACTGGACAGGGTTGTTCTAAAGAACCCGGCCAAAATAGCAAAGATACTTGATGATAGAGAAAGAGCCAGAGCTGTTGTAAGGCTGTTTAATGATGAGAAGATAGCGCGTTTCATAACAGGATATCTTGTAGGCAGGATTGCCCAGGGCAATATTAGAGGCTTGAAGGTAGGCTATGAGATTGATGAGGGTGATGTAAGCCTAACGAAAGATGCCATAAATTATATACAGGGATTTTTAGGAATTCCTGAGACCTTAAAGCTTAATGAGTGCCCCAACCTTGCACACTACGTATGGGCCGCTGTTAATGCACAGTTCCACTATAGGAGGGTTTCAGGGGATATTGAGAGCGCAGATGATGCCGCTAAACGAGCTGACTTAAGCAGTGCAAAAGGTGATGTTACATCCCAGGCACGCGTTGATGTAGAATACGGTTTAATCGAGAGTAAGGATACAGAGGGCAGGATGGTTGCCACAGGCTATGACTCAAAGACAGGTCTGTGGATGGAAGGTCGTTTCTTCTCAAATGGTATTGAAGAAGCTCTGGCCGTAAAAGAATTGTTTGCCACGGTAAATGCTGATGTACGCGATGGTATTTTATACAGGCAGGAGAACGAAGCCCTCAGCCTTCAGATGAACCAGTCCTTGGTTAGACTTTATAGGCATAGCGGTGCTGTCAGTGCGACCTTAGGCGGGGAGGCTCTTGAAAAAGAGTGGAGAAACATAGGTCTTATGCCATCAGCTCTTCCAAAGGACAGAGCAGAGGCTCTTGTTAATTTGGGAGTTGAGCTATTCCTTAACCCCGGTGATAAGATAGCGTCTATTGTTAATGAGGTAAATAGGCATAGAGAAAGAACAGATGCTACCCCTGCATCCACTATTATAGGTGTTTACAGCGCTGAGGCAACAAGATGGGCAAGGAAGTATTTGGTGGATGCGCTTGAAGGATTTAAGGTATACGTCATCGACCAAGATACTCCTCAGAGCGTGGTTGATGAGGCCAAGACAAAAGGCCATGATAAGAACTGCGTGTTTATCGTTAACCCAAGGGCAAACCGTGGTTTTAATCTGGGTGTTATATCCAACATACTTGTTATAGAGGCGGAGATACCCGATAACGCCGATGCAACCACCCAGTTACTAGGTCGTGCCGGAAGACAGGGTGTAGTGGCCTACTTCAAAAAGGCTTATTCCCTCCTTGATAATGATGCATTTGTTCAGAATAACTTAGACCTGGTCCAGACCCTCAGCGATGCCGGCATGAGCAAGGTACCCAAGAAATATATAGCTAAGGTACTTAAGGCAATAGATACCACCCAGGATATTATAGCAAGGCAACAGTCAGGTTCACGCATAAACCTTGGTGAGTTCTACAGCATCGTTCAGGAGACGGTTCAGTTAAGGGACATGATGAGGGATGATCTGCTGATACAGGCATTAACTCGCTTTAATAATGTTAAAGGGGAAGCCTTGGCATACCTGGTTGATTATTCCGTTTTGAAGGAATGGGCAAAGTATATGAAGGGTGTCCAGAACCTCATGCAGTCAATCCAGCTTTCCCAATTTGAGGCAAAGGACCCGCTTGAAGAGTTTAAGATGGGTGCCATAAAACTCCGCAGTGAGTTTGAAGCAAGCATGTCAAGGCATGCTAAGGCATTATTAACTCAATCGGAAGAAGAGCTTTTGGAGTTTGCTAAGAAATTTGAATCCCAAGCAGCATTTACTACTATACCGGTACAGCAAATTTCCGTGAGGGTTCCAGAACTTCAACCCCAGGGAGAAATAGCCAAGCTTGATCAAAGCTTACTGGCTAAATTAACGCAGGCAGCACTTAGCGCATCTTTATCTGTTCAGAGGGCAATGATACATCTTAATATTGGCAAGGGTTTGGAGTTTATCCAGATAGGAGGCCATCTTCTTCATAAAGGCTCCAAGAAATCCCCTGTTGAGGTGGTTTCCTACGCCTTAAATGGCAATGCCACACAGCCGGTTATAATCGTACGTTTGAATGATCCGCAAAAAGCGCTTGATAGAAAGTCTCTAGAAGAATACCTGATACCTGATTTGCATATGAGGGTCACTAAGGATGCCAGGGTAGTGTTTGTATACGCAGGCAGCGAGGAAGAGTTAAATGCCCAAAGATATGAGATAGCCAGAACCCATAATATTGTAAACGGTATTGTCAGAAAGATGACAGGTCATAACACCGATGCCATTTATAGATGGAATGATCTGGAAGAGTTTCAAGCAGTTAGCAGGGATACATTATATATAATTCCTATAATAGGTACCATTGGCAACTGGCTATCTAAGATTAGAACTCGTGCGCCTACATTTAAGGATAACCTTGTTACCAGCGTACGAGCAATGCCGGCAAACATATGGCTAAGCATAACCTCGTTTGACATCAGAAATGTAAAGTGGGAGCAGGTATTGAAACTGGCCGCTGGTCCTGCCTTAATCCTTATCGCTTCATTAATACTGCCAATAAAGGCTATGGCTTCAGGTGAGGGTATATCCGGTATAGCAGACCTTGTTAAGGCCCAGCCTACTACTACGGTCAGTGAGGTGGTTCAAACACCTTCAGAGAGAGCAGCGGTTACACAACCTAGAGAATACGAAGTAGGTGAGGTTGCCCAAACCCATATCGCTGCTGTTGAGCAGGCCGTTGACGAAGCAGCCGTTGAGGTTGCCGGGGTAGCACAAGATACAGTAGGCTATCTAACAAGAGCGCTGCTTGAAGCCGCTGGTAGCGGTCCACCACCTATTTTAACCTCGTTTATATTACCACTTCTGTTTTTAGTAGCAGGTATTGTACTTGCAAGAAGGCTATCCTTGAGGCTAATACCAAGCTTTAGTCTTCAACGCCCTGCAAGAATACCCCTTAGGATACTACCTTTATTTGTACTTTCTGTGATATTACTTGCTGGATGTAGCTCAGCAGCAACATCTGAGCCTTCCGGTATAGCACAGGAGATACAGCAGGTTCAATTTAGAGTTATTAACCAGAGGATAATTAATGATATAACATTTAACTTTGATAACCAACAGACAATACTTGAGGCATCGCGTGATTCTGAGATTGACCCACGACTATTAACAACAACGCTTATGATGGAGGTCATTCAAAGAGAACCCCTTGAGTCTGTGCTTGATATTTTAAAGGTTCAGCTTGCAGGTAGATTGGGAAGGGATCCTGAGAGCGTATCGATAGGCCTAGGTCAGATACAGATAGCAACAGCGTGTGATGTGCTTGGTTATCTTCAGCAAGAAGGAAAACTATCCAATCTTGAGTCAATTCCATCTGATGTTGTACTTGAGAACCTTACAGAAAATGATATCCGAAAAATCCTGGAAAATGACCATGACAATATTTATATAGCAGCTAGATATCTGAAGTGGCTTAGTGATACCCTGGGTACGGATAGAAGAGGTGAATTGGGCGCAGCTTATAATATAGGCGTAGGCTCCATTCTCTATTTTGATGAGCTTGATGAGGGTGCACAGCAGCTTGTGTCAAATTATGAGGATGTTTTTGTTGATGCACATTGGATTACCTTTAACGAAACCTATCTTTTATTCAACCATTTGCCCAGATGGTCACGTTATCTCCTTGGAGCGCCTTCAGGAGCGGAGGATTTTAGCAGCAACTACTATGATGCCGATTCGGTAGGTTTCAAGAGCTACTGGGCGGTTTATGACGGTATTTATGCAAAGCCACATACTATTCTTCCAGAATTCATAGGTGTATATAACTCGTTATTCGGAGAGGTATTATCGGGAGCTATTGAGCTTTCTGACGGTAGAGTTCTTCAGGCATGTGAAAACGGTATCCTTGAACTTACCGCACAGGGAGAAACCCTGTGGTATTCGTATTCGGCGTATATTTTAGAGGGTATGAGATATGGATTAGATCAGGATTTAATAGATCGTCTATCTTTAACGCCTAACATACCTCAAAAATTCTCTGAGTTTATAGCTTTACAGGGTATAGGAACACAGCTTGGTGCGCCCGTTAGTGAAGCATTTAATGCAAGCGACTTCCTTATTGACGGAAATGAAGAATCCGTAAAGATACAGTTCTTTGAGGGTGGAGTACTGATAGCAAATAGGGGGTTATTCGAAGCTAAGAATGTAAGACTTGCCTCAGTAGATTCGGTGGTAGAGTATCTTGAATCAATGCATTCAAACGTATACGACATGCCACCTTATGATCCTATATTAAGCCAGCAATCATCTGCTGCAGCTATAGTTCCGCCTGAGCAAGAACATGAAACAGGGTCTTATATTATTCTATATAATACTTCCGATATGGTAGAGGCTACCACAAAGCAAGCCATAATCGATACTATTTTGGCTACTAATAGATGGAGAGTGGATCATGACATGGAGCCTATTCAGTGGTTCTATCGTGAAACCGATTGGACGGGCAAG
>CAZOIE010000094.1:0-6173 GCA_964579905.1 uncultured Planctomycetia bacterium | reverse complement strand
GGGTATTGAAGCTATGCTGCAAAGAGAGGGTATGTATACCTTCGGCTTCTGCAATATAGAAGATCTAAAGGCAAAATTTTCACTTGGCGATAGAGAGCTGTTAAAGGGTACAAGTTTTGCAATCTCCTTTGCATATAGGTTATCCGATAAGATCTTAGCCGATATAGAAGATGAGCCTAGCCTTATTTATGCCTTTCATTACAAGAGGGCAAATAGCCTTTTAGATGCTACATCTTTAAAAATATCGTCCTATTTGCATGAAGAGGGTTTTGACGCAGTGCCGATACCGGCAAGCCAAATAGTAGATTGGGAAAATCAAAAAGCTTTAATCTCCCATAAGCATATTGCCATAAAAGCAGGTCTTGGGTGGATAGGCAGGAATAACCTTGTTGTAAACCCAAAACATGGCTCAAAATTAAGATTTGCTACTGTGTTAACCAATTTAGCGGTACCTGAGTCTAATTCTTTGGATATAGATTGCGGAGATTGTATTGAGTGCATTAAATCTTGCCCTGTAGGTGCCATTATAGAGAAGCAAGCAGAGTTTGACCATAAAGGGTGCTATGAGCTATTGAAGAAATTTTCAAAGAAACGCGGCATAGGGCAGTATATATGTGGAATTTGTATAAAGGCATGTCCTCCCCCCAGGGCGGCAAAGTAGATTAACTGCATGGGCAAGGTAAGGAAGCATAAAAAGGTTAATTTTATTGTTGGGGTTATATGCAATGATTCTACAATTCTTGAAGATGCAAAGAAATGCCTAATAAGAAGATTTGGCGATATTGATTTTGAAAGCCATCCAATAGATTTTAATTTTACCGGCTATTATGAAAAGGAGATGAATGCTAAGGGAAAGGGCTTAGAACGAAAATTCCTTAGCTTTAAAAACCTTATAAGCCCCGAAGGCCTTTGCGATATAAAGTTATATACAAATAGGCTTGAGAAAAGATTTAGCCGTATAAAGGATAAGCCCAGCAGAAACATCAATCTTGATCCAGGGTATGTAACCGATGCAAAACTTGTGCTTGCATCAACGAAAGACTACTTCCATAGGATATATGCTGCCAAAGGTATCTTCTTAGAGCTTACGCTATACTTTAAAAAGGGTAGTTTCCGTAGTTTTAGTTGGACTTTTCCAGATTACCAGACAAAAGAGTATATAGACATCTTTAATAAGATAAGAGCTCTTTTTATGGGTAAGGTGCGATAAGATGGATAACGTAGAAGCAAAAGCAAAGCAATATGCCAAGAACAAATACAAAGTATTTTTTGTAAACTTGATATTCTCAGGCGTGTTTTTGGTTACCGTTTTATATATGGGGCTTAATTTCCTAATAAGGGATATTTCATATAGTCTTTCTGGCAACCTATATGTTGGTGTGTTTATATTTTTAACTATGTTTGGTTTCTTATATTGGTTTAGCTTTTTGCCGCTTGATTTTTATTCAACATTCTTATTAGAACATAAATTTAGTCTTTCAAATCAGACATTTTTTTTATGGGCCAAGCAGTATTTAAAACAGATGTTGATATCTTCACTTATAGTGCTTTTATTGATAGAACTTTTATATCTTTTTATGAAGAATTTTCCGAGTACATGGTGGATTTGGATATCCCTGGTCTGGATATTCTTTAGCATAGTTCTTGCAAAAGTTACACCTATTTTTATAATCCCCTTATTTTATAAATTAGTTTCTTTAAAGGATGAGGTTTTAAAAGGCAGACTTAAGAATCTCGTTACATCTTCAGGACTTAAGGTAGATAGCATAATGCAGATGGATTTAAGCAAAGATACCAAGAAGGCCAATGCTGCATTCAGCGGAATAGGAAAATCCAAGAGGATTTTGCTTTCTGATACCTTGCTATCAAGCTTTAGCCATGATGAGATAGAGGTGGTATTGGCTCATGAGATAGCCCATAAGAAATTCGCACATATATGGAAACATATACTTTTTGGTGCCTTTATTACATTCTTAAGTACGTTTATTTTGAAAGTAATACTTGATAATTATGGTATGCGATTGGGATATTTTGTAGTGTATGATGTAGCAAATTTTCCTTTTATCTTTTTGTATATTTTTGTATTTGGTATTTTATTTTCACCTATTCAAAATGCATTCTCAAGATTTCTTGAGAGGCAAGCCGATAGATATGCGATATTGCTTTCTAAGAACAAAGAAGCATTTATATCGACGATGGAAAAGCTCAGCATACAAAACCTCTCAGATAAAGAACCTCCTTTTATTATGGAGGTTCTGATGTACGATCATCCACCCATATCAAAGAGAATAAAACTTGCAAGTAATGTTAAAACAAACCCATAATGAAAACTTACATACTTAAAGAGCCGCCAACAGCAGCTTCTAAAAAGATAGATTACCCAAAAGACTTAAACCCTCAACAATATAAGGTGGTTACGGATTCGGAGGGGCCGGTGCTTGTCTTAGCTGGTGCTGGAAGCGGGAAAACCAGAACCCTAATATACAGGGTTGCCTATCTTCTTGAAAGCGGGGTAAAGCCTGAAGAGATAATGCTTGTTACATTCACAAATAAAGCAGCAAGGGAGATGTCAAGCAGAGTAGAACTTCTTTTGGGTAAAAAGCCAAAGGGAATTTGGTGTGGAACATTTCATCATATTGCAAATAGAAGTCTCAGGCGTTACGCTAAGGAGCTTGGATATACAAAGGATTTTTTCATACTTGATGAAGAAGATAGCCGTAGCCTAATAAAAGCTTCTTTTGATTCCTTAAAAAGGACATTTTTTGACGCCAGGTTCCCGAAGCCCAAGGTTATCCAGTCGATAATCAGCTTTTCGGTTAATAGTACAAGGCCTATAAGGGATGTTATACAAGAGCAGTATCCATACTTCGAAGAGCTTACATCGGATATAGAGCATATCAATTCTCACTATACCAAGAAGAAGAAAAATGCCAATAGCATGGATTATGATGATCTACTTATTAATTGGCTTAAGCTTCTTACTATGAAAGGCGAGATTTCTGAAAAGTTCAAGAGACAGTTTAAATATATACTGGTTGATGAATACCAGGATACAAATGCCCTTCAATATGAAATTATAAAAGAACTATCCTCTGTTAATAAAAACATACTTGTAGTTGGTGATGATGCGCAGAGCATATATTCATTCAGGGCCGCGCAGATAAGAAATATTTTGGATTTTCCGAATTATTTTAAAAAGGTACGCATATACAAACTTGAATTAAACTATAGAAGTACGCATAAAATTCTACACCTGGCAAATGAAAGTATAAAAAATAATGTTGAGCAGTATCCGAAACACCTAACCAGCATGACGCGTAAAGGGCCAAGACCCACCCTAGTAAGATTGAGCGATGTAAATCAACAATCATGCTTTATTGCTCAAAGGGTTCTTGAGCTAAGAGACGAGGGCATACCGCTTGATGAGGTTGCGGTATTGTTTAGGTCAAGGTACCAGGCGGCGGAGCTTGAACTTGAATTTACCAAGAGAAATATCCCTTACGTAATAAGAGGTGGCATAAGATTTTTTGAGCAGGCGCATATAAAGGATGTCTTAAGCTATCTTAGGATAATTTTAAACCCAAGGGATGAGGTGGCGTGGAAAAGAGCTTTGGGTTTATATGGTGGTTTTGGTAAGGCAACCAGCGATAAAGTCTTTAACGAGGTTGCAAAAAACGATTTTGATGTAAATCTCGTTCTTAGTAAAAAGTTTGATATAAAACTCGGACAGAGAGCCAAAAAATCCTGGAATGATTTTACCAGTGTCATGCGCATATTAGAAGATGGACCTAACAAGGATAATCCGTCCAACCAGATAACGCAGGTAGTAACCTCAGGCTATGATAAACATGTATTAAATTCATTTGAGAATGCCAGGGACAGGATCGATGATCTTGAGGAGCTTGCAAACTTTGCACATACATATGATTCATTGAAAGGATTTTTGCAGGATATTACAATAAGAGAGGGTTTTAAGGGTGAAACCATCCTTGGGCAATCTAGGGGTGAAGATGAATATCTAGTTCTATCCACTATCCATCAGGCAAAGGGTTTGGAATGGAGAGCGGTTTTTATTATGAGCCTGAGCGACGGTCATTTTCCTCATCCAAAGAGTTTAAATAGTCTTAAGAATGTAGAAGAGGAGAGAAGATTGTTCTATGTTGCCCTTACAAGGGCAAAGACACATTTATACCTTACCTATCCTATGAGTCACCCTCATTATCGATTTGGAGAGGTTATTTCAAGACCATCTTTATTTTTAGAAGAATTACCTCCAAATTCCTTTAAGACATGGGAGGTAAGCTCGGAATATGAGTCTATTTGATATTACGAAAATGAAATATATTTTTGTTATTATTGTTTTTGGAATGCTGCTTTCAGGGTGCGCAACGGTATATAATCCGGCAACCGGCAGGCAAGAGGTCATATTTATTAATACCGCCCAGGAGGTTGCAATAGGTAATAGCGTTGCCCGCCAGGTTTCAAGTCAATATAGAATATCAAAGGATCCAAGGCTCAATAAACGCTTAAACGATATCGGAGACAAAATTGCATCAGTATGCGAAAGGCAGGATGTAAAATATCGATTTTTTGTAATACGCGAAAAAGAGCTAAATGCGTTTGCGCTACCAGGCGGCTACGTGTATGTACATTCAGGGCTTATGGAAAAAACAACAGATGATGAGTTGGCAGGTGCAATTGCCCATGAGTTGGCGCACATAGCAGCACGCCACAGCATTAAGAAATTACAGGTTGTTATGGGCTACAATCTGTTGATGAGCCTTGCATTTAGAGGCAGTGAGGCGGTTGAAGTAGAAAGAGCGGTTGGCATAGCAGCAAACCTTATGTCCCTGCGCTATGAGAGAGAGGATGAGAGAGAGGCCGATAGGCTGAGCGTTAGATATACCTATAAGGCAGGCTATAATCCCTATGGAATATTAAAACTGCTTGAGAAGTTTGAGAAGTTAGAGCGAGAAGACCCTTTATCGATGGTTGTTTTTTTGAGGTCTCATCCAAAGGCCGCCGAGCGTATTGATTTAGTAAGAGCAGAGTTAATAAAGCTTGGGATTTCCCCTAGGTCTCACTCAAAATCGACATCGACTAATCAGGGTGTTGTGCAGGATGAGAAATTTTGTCCTGCATGCGGTACATATTACAAGGATAGCGTTAAGTTTTGCGCAAAAGACGGAACTAAATTAAAATTCACGAAATAAAATGCAAATAGATAGGCTATATTTTCATACACCATACAGGAATCTTCTGGATAATTTGGATTTTGTATCAAAAAATAATATTAACTGCGAAATATTCTTTGATGCCAAAGCACTAGATTCTTATACCGAAGAGGAGATAGGGATTATAAACTCTACCTTCAAAAAAAACAGCCTTTCAAAGATTTTGCATGGCCCTTTTATGGATTTAAATATTGGGAGCCTTGATCCAGGCGTAAGGGAGGTTGTATACAATAGATATTGTACTACGCTAGAATTATGCAAGAAACTGGGATCTAAGATGGTAGTTTTTCATTCAAGCTTTTTCCCTATATATTATGATTATTATCTAAAAAAGTGGCTTAAGTATGCGAAGGAAAATTGGGACAGATTGCTTGATATGGCAAGGGATTATGAGATAACGGTTTTAATAGAGAACTCCATAGATTCATCGCCTAAAGCTATATTGGCGCTGTATAATGAAGTAAGTAATGATAATTTTAAGCTATGTCTTGATTTTGGTCATTATTATATATATGGTCAGAAAAACGGCCTTGAGTACATTAAAGAATATCCAAAGGATGCAATAAGAGAGGTTCATCTGTCCGATAATGATTCCAACGAAGATCAGCACTTGGCACTTGGCAAAGGATCCCTTCCCATCTTATCCTTTTTCAAGGTGTTAGATGAACTTGGAATCAATCCGGCTATTACCGTTGAGCCACACTCGCAAAAGGGCATAATAGAAAGTTTAGAGTATCTTAAGTCAAATAACTTAATATAGGAGATATCGAAGATGGTTACATTTGAAGAGTTTAAAAAATTAGATATAAGAATTGCAAAAATTCTTGAGGTTGAGGATCACCCAAGCGCAGATAGATTGTATATTCTAAAGATTGATACAGGTGAAGGGGATGTTCGCACTATAGTTGCAGGAGTTAAGAAATCTTACAATAAAGAGGA
>CAZOIE010000093.1:0-6179 GCA_964579905.1 uncultured Planctomycetia bacterium | reverse complement strand
ATTGGAGAATAGCACTTCCACTTTCAAAGCCTGCACTTGCCACATTAACCACATTTACATTTATGGGCTCCTGGGGGTCCTTTATGTGGCCATTGATTATAATAAACTCTGCTGAGAAATTTACATTGCCGGTTGGACTTGCGTATTTTCAAGGGTCATACGGCACTGAGTGGGGACTTCTTATGGCAGGCTCTGTGATTGTAACAGTTCCTATAATATTGTTGTTTATTTTCAACCAACGTTTCTTCATTGAAGGAATTAAACTTACTGGTATCAAGGGGTAGATGAAAAAAGGGGTATTTATTACTTTTGAGGGCCCTGAGGGCTCGGGAAAGAGTACGCAGTCAAGGTTACTTTGCGATTTCTTAAAAGAATCCGGATACAACTTGTACCATACAAGGGAACCCGGAGGAACCTTAATTGGCGAGAAGATAAGGAAGATTCTCCTGGACGTTTCGCACGATAAGATGGCAAGGCTTGTTGAACTACTACTGTATGAGGCGTCAAGGAACCAGCTGATTGAGGAGTGCATAAAGCCACAGCTTAATAAGGGAAAGATAGTTGTATGCGACAGGTTTAGTGATGCTACGGTTGCATACCAGGGTTATGGCTTAAATGTCGATAAGAAGTTAATCCACTCATTGAATAATTTGGTGACCACCCCAATAAAACCAAATCTAACCATCCTGCTTGACATAAAACCCAAGGAGGCAATGGCAAGAACAAACAGGTATGACAGGATCGAGAAAAGATCATTGGTTTTCCATAAGAAGGTTTATAGGGGGTACTTGGAGCTGGCTAAAAAAGAGCCACGTAGAATAAAGGTGATCCCTGCATTAGGCACTGTAACCGAAACTCAAAACTTGATTAGACAGGTAGTTTTAGATGTCATTAAAAGATATAAAGTCCCAAAAAGTCGCGTTAAGACTTCTTAAGGCGTATTTAAAGAAAGAGATAGATACAAACAGCTTTTTATTCTTTGGGCCAGATGGTACGGGAAAGAAGTTTGCTGCTAGGAATTTTATCAAAGCCATTAACTGTTCGAAGGATGATTCCTGTGATAAGTGCGAGGTGTGCCAAAAGATAGATAAGGGTATTTTAGCCGATGTGTTATGGATAGAACCCCAAGCAAGTGAAAGATCTATTTCTATAGATACCATAAGGCACATGCAGTATCTATTATCTTTAAAACCCTATGAGACAAACAAAAGGGTATTTACGATATGCCAAGCAGAGCTTCTGAGTATTCAAGCACAGAACGCTCTTCTTAAATTGCTTGAGGAGCCCACAAACAATGCTATCCTTATTCTGGTTACATCAAAGCCGCACATGCTACAGTCCACACTTCTTTCAAGGTGTCAGAAGATAAGATTTAACCTAATACCGGATACCATTATAAAAAAGACACTCTTAGATGAGTTTAAATTGACAGATGATGAGTTAGGTTTTATCTGTAGATTTTCATCGGGCAATCTTGATGAGGCAAGAAGATTAGCCCAGAGTGAGATTTTCTCTAGGAAAAACGAGATTCTTAATAAATTTATACTGTCTCCTGAAAAAAAGGTGTTTGGATCAGAGCTGTTTCATCTATCGGATGAGCTAAAGAAATTTTACAAGAAGGAAAACGAACTTGAATTTAAAGACGTTATGAAGATCTTTTTAAGTTTCTTCAGAGATTGTCTAATAGCAAAGATAAACCAAAAAGAGAATATTATTAATTTTGACAGGATGGGGGAGATAGATAATTTCTGCAAGGAGTATGATTTTGACGGGTTGTGCGACAAGATGGATGCTGTTGTCAAGCTTGAAGATCTATTGGCTCAAAACATCAATCAGGATTTAGCTTTTTCAAATATGTTTAAGGAGATGTTGAACTAGAAAATTGTCCCCTGTGTAAACATCGAAAAAAATCTCTAGGACTTTTTTGCGATACACTGCGGGATTAATCTTGAATATTTAAGGAGATGACAACATGCTAGAGGTAGTTCAGGTAAGACAAAGAGAGGCAGGAAAGATTTTCTGCTTTGACGCAACAGGTATTAAGCTAAAAGTTGGTCAAACCGTAATAATAGAAACAGAATACGGTCTTGATTATGGTGAGGTAATATCAGAAAAAGATACCATAGATGAAGTACCAAAGGAAGAGTCGCCAAAGAAGGTTGTAAGGGTTGTTACTAAAGAGGATTTAAATAAGATACAAGAAAACAAGAAAAAATTAAAGGAGATTTACACCAGCTGCGTAAAGAAAATTGAATCAAGGAAACTAAGCATGAAACTCGTTGAGGTGGAGTATTCCTTTGACCGCTCAAAGCTGGTATTCTATTTTACCTCAGAGGAAAGAATCGATTTTAGGGATCTGGTAAAGGACTTAGCGCATACCTTTAAGGCCAGGATAGAATTAAAGCAGATTGGTGTCCGCGATGAGGCGAGGTTGCTAGGGGGATTTGGGCCTTGTGGAAGGGTATTATGCTGTTGCAAGTTTTTAAAGGATTTTGAGCCGGTTACAATAAAGATGGCTAAGGAACAGAATTTACCTCTTAATCCGTCGAAGATTTCAGGTGTATGCGGTAGGCTTATGTGCTGCTTAGAGTATGAACACGATAACTATAGATGCCTACTTAAGAATATGCCTAAGGTTGGCTCTGCGTACAAGACCAAGGAAGGAAGCGGAAAGGTTGTAAGTATAAACCCATTAAAGAGGAGCATAGTTGTGGAGTTTGAGGAAGGGTTTCATAAGGAGTTTAAGGTGGAGAAATAATGATGGATAAATTTTATATTACAACACCGCTTTACTATGTAAACGCTGCACCGCATATTGGTCACTCTTATACAAATATATTGGTTGATTCGATAGCAAGGTTCAATCGATTGAAGGGTAATGAGGTGTTTTTCTTAACGGGAACCGACGAACACGGCCTTAAGGTGAAACAGGCTGCTGAGGCGAATAATTTAGAGCCTATAAAGTTTGTAGATGGGCTGGTGCCGAAGTTTAAAGAACTTTGGCAGATTCTGAATATCTCATACGATGATTTTATTAGGACAACAGAGGAACGTCACAAAAAGGTGGTAGTCGGGGCATTAGATATACTCTATAAGAACGGTGATATCTATGAGGGAGAGTATAGTGGTTTTTACTGTACCCCTTGTGAGACATTTTGGACGAAGATACAGCTTGAGGATATGGGGCATCTGTGTCCGGAATGTAAGAGACCGCTTGAGGAGATATCGGAGAAGAATTACTTTTTCAAGCTTTCAAAATATCAAGATTGGCTTATCGGTTACATAAATGACAATCCAGATTTCATTCAGCCAGATTTTAGGGCAAATGAAATATTAAGTTTTCTAAAAGAACCGCTTCAGGATCTTTGTATCTCAAGACCGGTTGCAAGGCTCTCCTGGGGCATAGGGGTTCCTTTTAGCAAGGAGCATGTTACCTATGTATGGTTTGACGCACTCACAAACTATATAAGCGCTATAGGGTTTTTGTCCGATGATAAAGGATTTAAAAAACTGTGGCCTGCCAATTTGCATATGATAGGAAAGGATATATTGAGGCCACATGCAGTATATTGGCCCATAATGCTTAAGGCGCTTGGCCTTAAGCCACCCAAAAAAGTTTTTGCACACGGCTGGTGGCTGCAAGAGGGTGAAAAGATGTCAAAGTCCAGGGGCAACATAATTGATCCCTTTGAGATGGTCGCCGAATACGGCGTTGATGCATACAGGTATTTCTTATTAAGAGAGGTATCCTTGGGTCTAGACGGTGTTTTTTCTAAGGAGAAGGTAAAGAAGCGTATTAATAGCGATCTTGCAAATGACCTTGGGAACTTGTTGAACAGAACATTAGGTATGATAGGGCTATATTTTAATAATAGGATACCAGCTGTTAATAACGAAAATGACTATGATGCTAAAGTAAAAGAGAAGGCTAAGGAGCTTTGGAAAGATTATGATAAGCTCATAGAGGATTTGAAGATAAGTGAAGCACTTGCACATATATGGGAGTTGATTAATTTTGCCAATAAATATATCGAAGATTCAAAGCCCTGGGAGCTCTCAAAGAAAAATGACAAGAGGTTAAATACGGTTATTTACAATCTATGCGAGGTATTAAGGGTTATATCTATTGCCATATGGCCATTTTTGCCTAATACCGCAGAGAGCATTCTAGATCAGCTTGGCGTATCATGCGATTTTAAGTTTTCCAATTTGAAAGAGTGGGGTCTGTGTAAGGCCGAGACACAGGTCAATAAGCAGGATCCACTTTTTCCCCGTCTGAAATAACGGTTAGTTTTTGGAGGTTTATCGATGAAAAAAACAATCTACTTGGATCATAACGCCACTACACCTGTTAATCCTGAAGTGTTAAAGGCTATGATGCCTTTCTATAAGAAGCAGTATGGGAACGCTTCAAGCCTGCATGTGATAGGAAGAGAAGCTCGTAACGGTGTAGATAACTCGCGTGAGATAATAGGTGATTTTTTGGGTACAGAGCCCGAAGATATCATATTTACCTCAGGCGGTACCGAGGCAGATAACTTTGCCATAAAGGGGTGCCTTTATAAGAATAAGGATTCAGGGCGTACCCATGTTATTACATCTAAGATTGAACACCCTGCCGTTCTTAATACCTGTAACTATCTTGAAAAGAGTGGTTTTCAGGTTACCTATGTGAATTGTGATAAATACGGAATTGTAGATTTAGACCAGGTAAGAGACTCGATAACAGATAGGACATGTCTTATATCTATAATGTATGCGAATAACGAGGTTGGAACCTTGCAGCCGATAAAGGAGATATCAAAACTGGCAAAGGAAAAGGGGGTATATCTCCACAGCGATATAGTCCAGAGCTTTTGCAAGATACCAACCAATATTGAAGAACTGGGTGCCGATATGCTTTCAATATCAGCACATAAGATTTATGGACCAAAGGGTGTAGGTGCTCTGTATGTCAGAAAGGGAACAAAGATTGAACCTTATCAGCATGGGGGTCATCATGAGAGAAGACTCAGGGCCGGAACTGAGAATGTTCCTGGTATAGTCGGCTTTGGTAAGGCGGTTGAACTATTAAAGGATGACTTCCTCGAAAAATCTAAAAAGATACAGTCTTTGAGGGATATGCTACATCAGGGTTTGAGTAAGAATATAGACAGACTGCACCTAAATGGACACCAAGAGCTTCGTCTTCCAAACACACTTAACCTAGGATTTGAATATGTCGAGGGAGAAGCACTGCTTTTAAACTTTGATATGAAGGGAATGTGTGTTTCGACAGGTTCGGCCTGTACTTCAGGAAGCCTTGAGCCAAGCCATGTGCTTTCAGCGATGGGGACAGATATAGTAATAGCCCAGGGTTCTGTTCGTTTTTCATTAGGCCGGGAGAATACCGAAGAGGATATAGAATATTGCATTGAGGTTATACCAAAGATAGTCAAGAAACTAAGAAAGATGTCACCCCTTACTTAAGCAAGAGCCATTCTGCTAACGATTATAAAACTATGCTTATAGATACACACTGCCATCTTGATTTTGAGGAGTTTAACTTAGACAGAGATGAGGTTATAAAGCGTGCCAAGGAAGCCGGTGTAGAATATATAATAAATATCGGTAGTTCCAAGGAGGCAAGTCTAAACTCCATCGAGATTGCTTCTAAAGAAAAGAATATCTTTGCAACGGTCGGAGTTCATCCCCACCATGCCGCAGATGTCAATGATGAACTTATAAACTTCTTAAAGGAGAGGATTTCATCCTCTAGTAAGGTTGTAGCGATAGGGGAGGTTGGTTTAGATTACTTTAGAAACATATCTCCGAAGAAAGACCAAATAGAGGCCTTTATCAAGTTTATACACTTGGCAAATGAGCTTTCTCTTCCACTTATAGTTCATTCAAGAGATTCAAATGATACTCTTCCGATATTAAAGGAGCATTTGAAAGACAAGAAAGCAGTTCTTCATTGTTTTTCGTCGGATGAAAAGGAGTTAAAAGAATATCTGGATATGGGTTTTTTTGTCTCCTTTACGTGCAACGTTACTTATAAGAATGCTCACAAGTTAAGAGATGTTTTAAAGAAGGTTCCGCCTGAGCGCCTTATGCTTGAAACTGATGCACCGTTTTTGCCGCCACAGGAATTTAGAGGGTCAAGGAATGAACCCTCGTATATTAAGTATCTTTGTGAT
>CAZOIE010000092.1:0-6220 GCA_964579905.1 uncultured Planctomycetia bacterium | reverse complement strand
ACTGGTTACCGGCCCTACAGGCAGCGGTAAAACAACGACATTATACACTTTCCTTAAAACTATCAATAGAGAGGGAGTTAACATAATGACGATGGAGGATCCCATAGAATACCAGTTTGAGATGATGCGCCAGACCCAGGTGAACCCGCAGATAGGGCTGACTTTCGCATCAGGCCTTAGGGCCGTTCTGAGACAGGACCCTGATATTATTCTGGTCGGAGAAATAAGGGATTTGGAAACAGCAAGGATCTCAGTTCAATGCGCCCTAACAGGACATTATGTATTCTCAACACTGCATACCAATGATGCAGCCAGCAGCTTCACCAGGCTCACAGATATGGGCATAGAGCCGTTTCTTACATCCTCGTGTATTGTTGCTGTCATAGCCCAAAGGCTTGCCAGAACCATATGCCCTAAATGCAAGGAAAAAACAACCTATCCGGATAATATCTTAAAAAAATTAAAGCTTTCAGAAAGAGGGCTTTCCGATAAAGCCGTTTTTTACAGAGGCAAAGGGTGTAATAATTGCGGAAATTTGGGATACAGAGGTAGGGTGGGGATATATGAGCTGCTTATTATGAGTCCCGCCATACATGATTTGATTATCGCAAATGCCACAGCCCTTGAAATAAAGAAGCAGGCCATAAAAGAAGGGATGCATACTCTATTTGATGATTGCCTGGATAAGGTCCTGAACGGCGAAACCACAGTAGAGGAGTTATTTAGAGTAGCGCTATCAGAAATGGTATAGGTTTTTTTAAGAGGTTGTTTTTACTTATGCGCTGGTTAAGGGATAAAAGGGCCTTTTCGCTCTTAGAGATGATGACGGTGTTGGTGATTATTGCTCCTATCTCGATAGGTCTTACGGTGATCTTTGCAGACACTGTCTCAAGGAAGAATTTGCAGGTCGAGGCAGAGAGGATGGTCGGCGAGCTAACTTGGGCCAGGCATATGGCGCTTGCCCAGCGTCAAAATTATGTAGTTACCTTTGATACCGGCGGCGAATCACTGAGCATATACAGAGGCAGCATATCCCCTTCTAATCTTCAAAGAACATTTAATTTTGGAGTCGATTTATATATAGCACCGGGTAGCTTGTCGTTCAATTATCCGAAAGGCAATGCCTCCTCAGATACTACGATATTTTTGCGTAGAAATACAAGACAGGTGAGCGTTACCGTTTCTGCCGATACGGGATTTGTAAGGATGAATTAGCATGCAAAAGTCAAAAGGTGGTCTGTCAAATCCAGGATTTAGCCTGATTGAGGTAATAATTGCTTTAGGAATAGCACTTATACTTGCGGGGGACGTGGTGCTGATATTTACAAGCGGTGTTAAATGGATGGATAAATGTCGGGACGTTACAGCGGTTCAGCTATTTATACAGGAGAAGCTGGAAGAGAAGCTTAGTGCAACCTCATGGCCTCCAACCGCTGAATCAAGGGCCACTATAACGGGTTTTACCAGATACGAAAGAGCAGTTGTCGTAGAAGACCTCACCAATCCCAACATAAAAGTGATACGGGTTACCGTATGGTATCCTGGTGGCTCCGAAGAGTACGCGACGCTGGTATCAAATTTCTAAACAAGGGTTTGGTCTGAATGATGCATGCTGCAAAAAGAGGGATTACGCTAATAGAGGTTTTAGTGGCGATGTTTATCGTCAGCATTTTTGCAATAATGCTGGGCAGCATTTTTTCTACAGTTAATTCACTCGCAGTAAAACAGAGGGCTAATGCCATGCTGTTTAGCGAAGGGAGATGGGCCACGGAATTCATGGTTAAGGAACTGAGGTGTTCAACGATTACAGGTTCCCCGGGATGGGCAAGAATAAGCATTAATCCATCTGGGGACAGGGTAGATTTTGGAATTGATACAGATGCGGATAATTCTGCAGATACCAGAGTAAGGTATTATTTAAACGGCACAAGTCTCAGGCGCCGCTCAAGGAGTGCAGGCCCCTGGCAGGAAGCCGAACTTGCCAGAAATGTATCCAGCTTGAATTTCTCATTATCCTCTAATATGCTGACTGTTCAATCAACGTTAACAAGCAGCAACATAACTATTACACTGAGAAGTGGAACAAAAATTCGAAATTAAAACTTATTTTAAAAATCCTGGTTCAAAGGTCAAGGGACAGGTTGTTATATACCTTATGTTCTTTTTCGTTGTTCTCTTGGCAATTATGGGAAGGCAGCTGTCCATGAGGTGGACAGCGGATATAGATGCGCTGGAGGCCCAGAAAGCGGAACTAATAGCCTTCTATTTGGCCCAGGCCGGCATAGAACAAGCCAAAGTGGAATTAAGGGATAATTCGGCATACTGGCCGTTTAGCGGCTCATACCCGCCCATAAATGGCAATGTACCCACAGGTACATTCAGCGAGGATATATATTATGTTAGCCCTACACAAAGGAGGATCGTTTCTACAGGCACCCCTTATTCAGCATTTACCGGCATTAGCGGTGTATCTAAGCGTATAGAGGTGATAATTGATGGTGTGGGGACCGCCCCTACAGGCGACGATACAGTAGTCTCTTTAAGCTGGAAGGAGCTATAATACTATGCCTACTTTTAGCTATACAGCGCGTGATAAAACAGGAAAACTAATAGTGGGTCAGAAAAATGCCAGAAGCGAGATGGAGCTTGTGGATCGTCTAAGGGCGTTGGGTCAGTACCTGGTCTCCTCCAAGCTAATTTCTAAAGAAGGGGAAGGGGTAGCGAAAAAGAAGATTACCGTTGTATCTCAAAAGCCCAAAATTCCTCCCCGCGACGTTTTGCAATTTACTAGTGATTTTTCCGCTGAATGCAGGTATTCCCGTTTTGAACGCATTAACCAGCCTAAAAGAAGATATTGCTAAACCTTCGGTAAAGATAGTTGTAGGGGATCTTGCAAATAGAATTTCTGAGGGAGCTTCTCTAAGGGATGCTTGCTCAGAGCACCCGCGGAGCTTTTCTAGGATATATTGCGCCTTGGTTGAGGTTGGTGAATCAACCGGTAAACTTGATGAGATTTTAGTTGCACTAGCGGATTTGCTGGAATGGGAAGAGGATATTAAAAGAAAAATGATTGAAGCATCGACATATCCGATTATTCTGCTTACGGTTATGCTTGGCGTTGTTTCTTTACTTGTTATTAAAGTTATACCGACGTTTGAACCGATTTTTTATACCCTCGGCGTAGAGCTTCCTCTTCCCACGCGAATTATTTTGTTTGTTAGTAAATATGCTAGGATTTTATGGATGCCTGTTTTTCTTGGAGCTATACTTGCTGTCATAGGGATAAAGTTTTATGGATCCAGCGAAAAAGGGCGCTATAATTTAGATCATATTAAATTAAAACTGCCTATTTTTGGCGACCTGGTAGAAAAATCTTCCTTTTCCCGCTTCTCGCATGTTTTTTCCTTATGCATGAACAGCGGGGTGAGCGTGCTGGAATCGCTTGAGTTGAGCGCAGAGGCGACAGGAAATACCTATATAACCAAAGGCGTAGCTACGGCAAGCGACTTTGTAAGCAAAGGGGAGAAGATCGCAGATTCTTTTAAGACATTGGGAATGTTCCCGCTTTTAGTCGTAAGAATGATAAATGTGGGGGAGGTGACCGGTAAGCTGGGAGAGACCAAGAAGAAGGTAGCTGAGTTTTATGATAAGATAGTCCCTGCCACGATAAGAAAGATGTTCGCTATATTTGAACCCGCGATGATCGTTTTTATGGGTGTTATTGTTGGTGGCATAGCGCTGTCGTTGTTCCTTCCACTTTTTCAGTTGGCAGGACAGCTTGGCCAATAATCCAAAAATAAAAATAGGAGCGCATAAAGGGTAATGATTAAGACAGGCAAATTTGTTGGCATAGATATAGGCTCCAAAAAAATGAAGATTGTAGAGGTACTTCACCAGCGCAAATCTTTCAAATTTTCAAATTTTATTATCCTGGATACACCTATTTCGAAGGCGGAAACATACGACAGACCCAGGGTGGACATGAATAGAGCTGCAAAACTGCTTAAAGAAGCAGCCATAGAGAAAAAAATTGACATTACATCCCCTTATATTTCTATCTTCTTAAGCCCGAATTCACTGGTGAACAGCCTTTTTATATCAGTATCCAAGAAGATTCCGCGCAAGGAACTTCCAATGATATTGAAGAATGAGGCCATGGCCAAGATGATACCAACGCCCCCCTCAACCATGGTTTTCAGTTATCTAGAAACTAAGGAAGGTTCCGGTTCTACCGATAAATCAGACGAGACGGGGTTTCTTGTGGTTGGCATTGAAGGGTCTGAGATAGAAAGGATAGAGAACGCTCTTATCGACTATGAGATATTTCCTGTCCAAGTCACCATAGCGCCCTATTCATTGACGAATTTGCTTAGATGGTTTAATTTAATAGATTCAAAGACCGTAGGAATTATTGATATCGGGTATTTATCTTCTTCGTTATCAGTAATATCTAATAACTCTTTAACTTTTTTCAGACATATTCCTATAGGATATTACGATTTTGCTCTTTGCGTAAGCGAAAATCTGGTCCTTGATAAAGAAGGAGCAGAGGTTTATCTGGCAGAAAAAGGCCTTACCGATGAATGCGGAGAAAAAACTGCAACCCTTTTCAGGCGGTTTTCTACGGAAATAGATCGGTCGCTGGTTTATTATAAAGAACATTTTCAGGATCAGAATATAAACTCCGTTTACTTGACAGGAGGAGGCTCTAAAATTTCCCAGATAACGCGTATCCTAGGGCTGGATGTCATGGTTTTAAACCCTTTCTTTAAAAACGCTATGATGGAAGAGGAATTTCTGCCTGAGGGCTCAAAAGAATCTCTGAACCTTTTAAGCACAGCGCTGGGACTTACTGCTATAGAGAAAACGAAGTCCCGACTGGATTTTTCCTCCGAAACCTTGAAGGGTAAAATTAAGTCCCGCCTTTTAGCCTCAAGACTGGTTTACGGTTTTTTCTTCATCGCTGTTTTATACATCTGGGCTTTTTTTATACTGCATCATTTTGAGCTTAAGCTTATGAACGAGCTGGCGAGACTTGAGTCCAAGTTTAGCTATTTTGGCGATTTTAAATCTGAATACAAAAAATGCGTTGAGGTAAAGAAAAAATTTGATCAGAGAAAAACCCTTCTTGACGAATTGGAGAAAAAGGGTTATGCAAAGTTACAGGAACTTATACAGGTTACCTTTGGCGCGTTGCCTGCTGAAATTACCCTGCATAAGTTTTCTATATTAGAGAAGGGTGCTGCTGGTTCTTCCGGGGAAGGTATGAATTTAAATATGCCCGGCAGCGGAGGTGACATGCCCGGCAGCGGAGGTAACATGTTCACAGGAAACAACAATATGTCCGGCCAAGTGCAAAAGCAATCCGGCGGATTGTTTGTTATTGATATAGAGGGAGACATAGTCGCTGATTATTACTCAAGCGAAAGCCTGTTAGATGGATTTCAGGCCGAATTGGAGAATTCCGGATTTTTTGAGAATATTTCGGTAGAACTTGAGAAAATAGAGTGGGACAAAAATATTAGTAATAAACTTAACAGAAAATTAAAAAGAAACATAACAATTCTGGCAGACTTAAAATGAAATTAGAAAAAGCGAGAAAAATCAGAATTATCGTTGTGGCCATAGCCTTGATTCTAGTAACCGTTTTAAATTATATCCCAAAAGCATTTTCCATATATAAACTCAATAAACAAATTAACGGCATAAAGGAAGAACTAAAAAACGTGGACAGCGAAAAGAGAATTTTGGAGAAATTTAATTTAGAAGAGGAGCAGAAAATAGAAGATTTTATGGTTTATTTCAGAGAAAGGCTGCCGGTTTCTTCCGATTCCAGCATACCGGTGTTTCTGGAAAATCTGGAACGGTTAGCGGACGAAGCAGAGCTCGCAGACATAAATTTCAAGCAGTTAGATGCCGGTGCTTCAAGCGGTGATATATCCGAAGTGAGCATGATGATAGATTTACAGGCTGAGTATCATAGCCTCCTGACGTTTTTATCTAGCTTGAATGAGTTTAACAGATTAATAAGCGTTAAGAGCCTGGAGATTACGCGTAATGATTCTATACTTCCATATCTTGAGGTATTGCTAAAAGTAACGATTTATACTATTTCTGACAAAGATGAAGATGCGTAGTATGGGCTTCTCATGTTTTTTTATTAATTATGTAATACTTTCATAGTCAAGTAACATTTTTACTCTCTTTTGCTTTCTTATAG
>CAZOIE010000091.1:0-6270 GCA_964579905.1 uncultured Planctomycetia bacterium | reverse complement strand
ATAGCCGAACACGCCACAGTAACAGGTGAAGCAAGGTAGATAAATGCGCTGGGATTACCCATCCTACCTTTAAAATTCCTATTTGCACTAGACAAAACAATCTCATCGTTTGCTGGGACGCCTGCGTGCGTTCCAACGCATGGACCACAACCAGGTGAAATTACAACAACCCCAGACTCCACAAATATTGATATAAAATCTCTTTTAAGCGCTTCTAGATATACCTCCCTGGATGCTGGAGCTATGATAAACTTTACATTATCATTTACCTTCTTACCCTTAATCACTTCTGCGACAGCTTCAAGATCATCCAGCCTACCATTGGTACATGTACCTACATATGCCTCATCTATCTTCAAGCCCTTTATTTCATCAATGGAACATACATTATCTACCTTATGGGGCTTAGCAATCTGAGGAGCAATCTTTGATATATCAAACTCATATGTTTCAATGTAATTGGCATCCTTATCGGCCTCAACAGGTTCAGGCTTCCTATTTGAATGCTTCTTGAGCCATTCTAGAGTCTTGTTATCTGATGGCATAATTGCACATTTTGCACCCATCTCAACAGCCATATTACACATGGTGAAGCGCCCATCGATGCCAAGTGTATCAATATATTCACCATAAAACTCAACTGACTTGTAGGTACAACCATTTGCACCCAGTTTTCCAATGATAAATAGTATAATATCTTTTGAATATACACCCCCTGGTGCCTTACCGTTTAAAACAATCTTTATCGTATGTGGAACCTTTAACCAGTTTTTCCCGGATGCCATAACAACTGCTAGATCGGTTGAGCCCACACCGGTTGAAAGGCAATTAAGTGCTCCATATGTACATGTATGTGAATCCGCTCCAAGAATAAGATCCCCACACGATACATGGCCAGACTCTGGGATTATCTGATGACAAACCCCACATCCAAGATCGTATAAGGTAGAACCACTCTCTTTGGCAAAATCACGCATCCTCTTATGAATCTCTGAGATAGCCTTGGACGGACTAGGTGAGCTATGATCAATTACCATACTAAACTTTTTCTTATCAAATAGCTTCTCTGCGCCCAACTCCTTGAAATTGTCAATTGCCAGCAGACTCGTACCATCCTGTGAAAAACAAAAGTCTATATCACAGATAGCGATATCGTCTGCCCTTACATCCTTTTTTGCATGATTGCTTATTATCTTTTCAACGATTGTTTTACCCATTTCTTATAATTCCTTTACCCACTTTGATATTCTACCAATACCCTCTATTATATCATCGGGTGATATTGCAAAACTCAATCTAATGTGTGTGCTAAAACCAAAGGCCTCTCCTGGAATGCACGCAACATTCACGTCGTTAAGCAGTTTATCTGCAAATTCAGCAGCGCTTAATCCAAGCTTTGATATATCACAAAATACATAAAAAGCACCTCTTGGCTTAAAGAAGCTAATCCCGTCTATCTTTCCAAGCTCCTCAATTATAAGATTGCGCCTTTTCTCAAACTCAGCTACCATCATAGAAACACAACTCTGATCACCTTCAATAGCAGCAAGCGTGGCAACTTGGCTGATAGATGTAGGGTTTGAGGTTGAGTGACTCTGGAGCCTTCCAACAGCACCCGCTATCTCCTTGGTTGCTGCAAGATAACCAATACGCCATCCTGTCATAGAATAGGACTTGGATGGCCCGTTAATCACCACGGTCTTTTCAAATATATCTTTATTAAGAGAAGCTATTGATTCATGCTTCAAACCATCATACAGCAATTTCTCATAGATCTCATCGCTAATAACATATAGATTATTTTCAAGAGCAAACTTAGAAATAATCTCAAGCTCTTCCTTTGTATATACGGTACCAGAAGGATTAGAAGGGCTGTTTAATAAAATTGCTTTTGTCTTTTTGGTTAAGGCCTTCCTTAGGAGCTTCCCCGTAACCTTATATTCGCTATCCTGGGTTGTTGGAACAGCTACAGCATGTGCTCCACAAAGGTTGGCCATCTCAAAATAGCTAACCCAATAAGGGGCAGGCAAGATTATCTCGTCACCCTCATTAAACATGACCTGAAAGACATTATATAAAGAGTGTTTTGCACCACATGATATAACTATCTGAGATGCTTCATACGTAAGATTATTATCTGATTTAAATTTCTTGCACACCGCATCCTTTAGTTCCTTAGTACCAGCTGCAGGTGTATACTTGGTAAAGCCATCTTTGGCCGCCTTAATTGCCGCTTCCTTTATGTGCGTCGGCGTATCAAAATCGGGCTCCCCCGCTCCGAAGCTTATAATATTTACACCTTGCTGCTTAAGCGCCTTGGCTTTTGAGGTAATAGCAAGTGTGGCTGAAGGCTTAACCTGCTCTATTCTTTTTGATAGCATCATTACATCCACCTTTGGTTTAAGTTAATTCTTATAATAGTGATAACTCTATAATAAGAAATAGACTATAAGATATTATACTTAAAAGAAATAATTGTCAAAACAAATTTGGGGGTATGACATAAATGTCAGACCCCCAAAAAAATATCCTAGATTGGCTACAATAACCTATATTTTACTTCTTAAAAAACTTGCGAAAGCCATTGAATATACCTGGTTTCTTCTTTGGCTTTACCTCTTCATCGTCAGAGACAGTAATCTTCTTTTCTTCTTCTACCTTAATCTCCTTCTTCTCTAACTTACTTGGCTTTTCCTTGACCTCAGCCACCTTCTTCTCAGGAGTAGCCTCTTTTGATTTCTCTTCTTTAACCTTTATCTTCTCTTCCTTTGCTTTGGCCTTATCCTCTAGCTTGGCCTCTGAATCGGTCTTCTTATCTATCGTATCTTCCTTAACCTTCTCTTTCTTTGGCTTAACAACCTCTTCGATCTTTATCTTCTCTACAAGCTCTAAAATAACTATATTGGCACCATCGCCCACTCTATTTCTCAACCTTACTATTCTGGTGAAGCCACCGCTTCTATCCTTAAAAAGAGGTGCTATTTCGCTAAAAAGCCTTTTAACCAGCGACCTATCACCCAAGATCTTGTATGCAAGACGCCTGGAATGCAGAGTATCCTTTTTGCCTAGAGTAATCAACCTCTCAGCAAGTCTTCTAGATTCCTTGGCCTTGGCCAAAGTAGTCTCTATACGCTGATAAACCAATAGATTTTTGGCGGTATTTGTAAGGAGCGCCTTTCTATGGCTTGTGTTCTTCGATAACCTTCCCTTAGCTATTCTATGTCTCATTTTTACCCTTTTTAGATTTTGATGGTGCAGAGTCAATCTTCATACCTAATGACATTCCCATACCCTGGAGAATCTCGCCGATCTCTGTTAAAGATTTTTTGCCAAAATTTCTATATTTCAACATATCGGCCTCTGATTTCCTTACCAACTCGCCGATTGTCTTTATCTTTGCCTCTCTAAGACAATTGGCACTTCTTACTGAAAGTTCCAGCTCACTTACCGGCATGGACAATCTTGCCAACAACTCTTTATCTTCCTTTGGCTCTTCTTCCTCTTCCTCTTCAGGAAGCTGTCCAAAGTTAACGAATATATTCAGATGACCCTGTAGTATATTGGACGCATAAAGCAATGCATCCTTTGGTGTTACGCTACCGTTTGTCCATATCTCAAGCATAAGCCTGTCATAGTCAGTAACCTGACCAACTCTTGTGTCTTCAACGGAAAAGTTCACCTTGCTAACTGGAGAGAATATCGAATCTATAGGAACAACTCCAATGGGCTGATCTTCCTTTTTATTATTCTCAGCACTCACGTAGCCACGTCCTTTACCAACCTCCATCTCGCAAACAAACGGCGCCTTTTTCGTTAAAGTAGCAATATGCAAATCAGGATTTAGAATCTCAACTGTTTCATCCGTAATTATATCCTTTGCCAAGATATCACCCTTCTTATCAGTCTTTATAGTAATCGTCTTAGGTGACTTAGAATGACAACGTAAGATAAGGCTTTTTATATTCAAAATTATCTGCGGAACATCTTCAACAACTCCCGAAATAGTTGAAAACTCATGCTGAACTCCATCAAACTTGACAGATTTAACAGCACTACCTTGTATCGATGACAATAAAACCCTTCTTATTGCATTACCTATTGTCATGCCATAGCCTCTTTCAAACGGCTCTGCAATAAACTTTCCATAGGTAAGGGTTAATGTCTTCTCGTCACATTCAAGTCTCTTTGGCATCTCAAAATCACGCCAAGCAACTCCCATTTTCGCCTCCTCTATAAATCCACCAAAAAATCTAGCGGAAAATTAAATTTCCTTGATAATGATTAATGTTACTTCGAGTAAAGCTCGACTATCAACTGCTCTTGTATTGGGAATGCAACATCATCTCTTGAGGGGAGCTTAGCTACTTTACCCTTTAAATTCTGAACATCTGATTCAAGCCAAGCGGGCGCACCACGTTCTTTCGTAACCTCAACAACTTCCTTTACGCCTTTTAGGAATTTCTCCTTTCCAGATAGCTCAATAACATCCCCCTCCTTTACAAGAAAGGATGGTATATTGACTCGTCTATTATTGACCTTAATATGATTGTGTTTTACTATCTGCCGTGCTGCTTGTCTTGAAGCTGAAAAGCCTAATCTGAATACTGAATTATCCAGCCTTCTCTCCAATATCTGCAAAAGCATTTCGCCGGTAATCCCCTTTGACTTCTCTGCTATTTTAAAATATCTCCGAAATTGTTTTTCCAATATACCGTAAAGTCTCTTTACTTTTTGCTTTTCTCTCAACTGCATTCCATAGTCAGAGATCTTTGTGTTTCGCCTTCCATGTTGACCTGGGGAATATTCTCTTCTTGAAAAAGCACACTTATCACTCTGACATCGTACGCCTTTTAGAAAAAGCTTTACCCCTTCTTTTCTACATAGCCTACATGAAGGCCCTCGATATTTCGACATCTATACCTCCGATAAAATTTGTTAGACCCGTTCTCTATTGACATTAGAACGGTCTACTTGTCCCCGCAAGGGGGCCTACTTGGTTAGACCCGCCTTCTCTTTGGGGGTCTGCACCCATTATGTGGAATGGGCGTTACGTCCTTTATAGCACTTATGGATAATCCAGCAGCCTGAAGCGCTCTGATAGCAGATTCGCGCCCTGCGCCAGGACCCTTAACATAGACTTCCACATCCTTCATTCCATGCTCAACCGCCTTCTTTGCAGCATTGGTTGATGCAATCTGTGCAGCAAATGGGGTTGATTTTTTTGATCCCTTAAAACCAACAGAACCGCTAGAGCACCACGCCACAGCATTACCACTTTTATCTGTGATAGTAACGATCGTATTGTTAAATGAAGCTTGAATATGGACCACACCACTTGAAATATTCTTTATTACTTTCTTCTTGCGAGACTTAAACTTCTTTCGTTTCTCAGCCAACTTTCTTCTCCTTCTTTTTTCCTCCTATAGCGCGTTTTGGACCCTTCTTCGTCCTTGCATTCGTATGGGTTCTTTGACCTCTAACCGGTAATCCCCTCCTATGCCTTAGCCCTCTGTATGCGCCTACATCCATAAGCCTTTTGATGTTACGTGAAATCTCACGTTTCAACTCTCCCTCAACCTTAAACTCCTTCTGAATAACAGCAGATAGCTTCGATATCTCCTCATCGGTAAGATCCTTCGCTCTCTTTGCTGGGTCTATATTACTAATCGACAAGATATTGGTAGAGAAAACTCTTCCTATGCCATAAATATAGGTAAGCGCTATATCAATTCTTTTCTGTTTTGGAATATCAACACCAACGATTCTAGGCATTTACAGCCTCCTACAATATTTAACCTTGTTTTTGTTTGTGCTTCGGGTTCGTACAAATAACTCTAATTATGCCGCGTCTCTTTATTATCTTGCACTTCTCACAAATTCTTTTTATGCTTGAGCGTACTTTCATTTTGTTTTCTTTCCTCTATAGGTTATCCTGCCACGAGTAAGATCGTATGGGGACAACTCCAGCATAACCTTATCGCCAGGCAATATTCTTATAAAATGCATCCTCATCTTGCCTGAAACATGAGCTAAGATCTTATGACCATTATCAAGCTCTACTTTAAACATAGCATTCGGTAAAGCTTCTAAAACAGTACCTTCTACCTCTATAGCTTCTTCTTTCGCCATATCAAATAAATTGTTTAAGTTAACACTTCGGCTTTTTGGTCCGACACCAAAACGGTATGCTCAAAATGTGCCGAGAGTTTTCTATCACACGTAACAGCTGTCCAGCCATCCTCAAGTATCTCTACCTGAAAAAGTCCCTCA
>CAZOIE010000090.1:0-6281 GCA_964579905.1 uncultured Planctomycetia bacterium | reverse complement strand
AGAATAAAAGTTTCTGGGCAGGTGGCCGAGGGGACAATGGCAACAGACTGTAAATCTGTCGGCGAAGCCTACGGAGGTTCGAATCCTTCCCTGCCCACCATTATGCGGGCGTAGTTCAGTGGTAGAACGAAAGCCTTCCAAGCTTTTCACAGGGGTTCGATTCTCCTCGCCCGCTCTTTTTTTAAGCTCAATTCTAGAAGTATTTTTCCCTTGCCAATATTTCCTTCAGATAGTATAAAAGACAGTAAGATGAACAGTTTAAATTTTTTGTCAATTACTATAGCGGTATGTCTCTTTATGCTTTTTAGCATGAACGGATGCGCTTTGGTGAAATATTCTGATCAGATTGAGGTCCTGAAGGAGATCGGAAGAAACCAAGGAGAGATACAGGATTATTTAAATAGACAAGAAGAGCTGTTTGAGCTTTTGTTAGAAGACATAGAAAACGAGAATTTGGAAGAAGGCGTAAGTAAGCAGTATGTTTTAAAGAAATATGGTGAACCGATTTATTCAAAAGATATAGAAAATACCGAAAAGTTTCTTTATAGGCATCCTGTAGAATATTTTTCCTGTGAAAAGGTGTATTTGTATTTCAATGATTCTGGAAAGTTAGAACATTGGGAGCATGTACCTTTTTCAGAATAGATGGGAGATAGTTATTTTGAAGATACGATTAATAAAAATATCGATAGTAAGTATGTTATTGATTGGAGTAGCAATAGCTCCTGTGTTGGGCGGTGAATTTGAAGAAAAACTTTTAAATAAAATGTTAACAGCGGTTAAGAATAATGATTACAATAGCTTTGTTGAAGATGGAACTCTAATGCTTCAAGCCGGTATAACGAAACAAATGTTACAAGGTATTAGCATGCAAATCTCCCCTAGAATGAAACTAGGTTATAATGTTACATATCTGGACTGTCTTAACCAGCAAGGGTGCAAGGTTTATTTGTGGAAGCTTGAGTATAATGATGGTATGGATGATACCCTTATAAAGCTTGTTTTACAAAATGGAAAGGTTGCTGGATTCTGGCTCCAGTAACTTCGGACAATTTTAATTGTTCAATTAGTCATTTTTTACACTCCTATAAGCTTAGCCTAATTTTTGCTTGCCAAAAGCCCCTCTAAATAGTAATATTAATATTCTAAATAATAAGGGCCCATAGCTCAGTTGGTTAGAGCAGCTGACTCATAATCAGCGGGTCGGAGGTTCGAGTCCCCCTGGGCCCACCAGTTTTATTAATGCTATAGGTTTGGGCGATTAGCTCAGCCGGTTTAGAGTGCCACGCTCACATCGTGGAGGTCGGAGGTTCGAGTCCTCTATCGCCCACTTATTTTGAGGAAATAGAATGAATATGGTTGAAGAGCAGATAAAGACACTTATGGAGTTGCAGGAGTTTGATTCTGATATATATAAACTCAAAAAATTTCTTTTGGCTAAGCCTGAAGAAATAACCCAGCTTAAAAGCTCATTTGAAGGTAAGCTTGATAGAATAAAGGCTATTGAGGAACGAATTAAGAAATTGCAACTTGATAGAAAGAGCAAAGAGATGGATTTGGGTTCAAGAGAGGAAAATATCAAGAAGTTACAAGAGCAACTTTTTAAGGTAAAGACAAATAAGGAATATTCTGCAATACAGAGTGAGATAGAAATCCATAAGGCCGATAACTCTGTTTTAGAAGAGGAGATATTGACCATCCTTGAGAATGTTGACGCAGAAAATGCCAATATTTCTGAAGAGAAGTCTGTGATTGATGATGAAAAAAAGGAGTTAGACGCTCAGGTAAAGGCGATTGAAGATGAGATTTCCCAGGTCAATAAGCAGCTAGATGAGCTTAATGGTAAGCGAGAGGAAATCGCCAAGAAATGCGACCGTCAGATATTGTCAAACTATGAAAGGGTTTTGGAGAAAAAAGAGGCTACTGCCCTTGTTCCCATTGAAAATGATAGTTGTTCAGGATGCAACCTCAATTTGCCCCCCCAGGTTATTAATGAGATAAGGATGAAGGAAAGGATTATAACCTGTGAAAACTGTGCACGGATTTTATATATAAATGATTAACAAGGATATTTCTGAAGCAGAGGTTTTTATCGATGGTGCATCGAAGGGTAACCCTGGTCCTTCTGGTATTGGCGTAGTTATAATTGATACGAAAAAGAAAAAAACATATAAGATAAGTAAGTGTATTGGAGAGACAACCAACAATATCAGTGAATATTTGGCGCTTATTTATGCACTGCAAGAACTATTACCTACCAAGGTAAAAAGCTTAGTTGTTAAAAGCGACAGTCAACTTCTAGTAAAACAACTGAACAAAGAGTATAAGGTTAAGGATAAAAACATAAAACTTTTCTTTGGCTTGGCCAGTAATCTTATAGATAGCTTTAAGAATTTTAGTTTAATTCAAATAGACAGAAGCCGGAATAAAGAGGCAGATCGCTTAGCCTCTGAATCTATAAATGTTCTTTTTTAAATAGAGTAGGCAGGATGGTCGCCCATCTACCTTTAGATGGATGGGAGGAAAGTCCGAGCTCCGCAGGGCAGAATGGTCGCTAACGGCGTCTCCCAGCGATGGGAAGGAAAGTGCCACAGAAAATATACCGCCTCAGGTGCTTTGATTCCTTTAGAATCAATAGGGGTAAGGGTGAAAAGGTGGTGTAAGAGACCACCGCTTCTTAGGTGACTAAGAAGGCACGGAAAACCCCATTCGGAGAAAGACCAAGTAGGAGAAGAAGGTTGCCCGCCACATTCCGCATATTATATGTGGAAACTTCTTGGGTTTTGGTCGCTAAAGTTATATGTCAACATATGACTTAGATAGATGGTCATCGGCCGTTATCTTCAGGATAGCGGAATACAGAACTCGGCTTATACGCCTACTCTATTTATTAATTCTAGACTACAAGGAGGGTAAAATGAGAGTTGCTAAAATAATCCTTACATTAGTTGTTTTGTTTTCATTGTGTCAAGTTACTATTGCCCAAGAAGCAAAGAGTATCTCATTGATGCCTGAGAGGGTAGAGTCTGATAAGAATAATGATGGGGTTATAGATCGCTGGGAATATTATCTTAATGGTCAGCTAGAGAGAATTGAAATAGATTCTGATTATGATGAAATTGTTGATGAAAAGATATATTTCGAAAATGGTAATCCGATTAAAGGTGAAAGAGATTCGGATGCCGATGGGACAGTTGATACCTGGCTTTACTATTAATTTTTTTGTTTAATTAATATCCCTATCAATATTACTAGTATTTATAAATAGGAATTTTCTCTCATTTTTTTACTAACCTTGAGATCAAATTCAACGTGTTTTTTTGAATACTTTAATCTAGGATCTTTGGTTCATTAACAATACTTGAAAGCCTTCCATAACCTGCAAGTCCGTAAAATGTTGCGATCTGATACAGGTAAAAGAGATAAAATAGTCTACGTATTAACAAAGCTTGAGCTTGGTGGTGCGCAAAAACATACCCTTGATTTAATAAAAGGACTAAGTAGGAATAAATATGATGTTTATCTTATCAGTTCGGATGGCTTGTTGGCTCAGGATGCACTAAAGATTACCCACCTAAACCTTACCCTTGTCAAATCTTTGCAAAGAGATATTCACCTACTTAACGATATTCTTGCCTTTTTTCATATCTACAGGATTTTTAGGAAAGTAAGACCTGATATGGTCCATACGCATAGCTCCAAGGCGGGCATAATAGGTAGATGGGCAGCTTGGCTTGCTGGTGTAAAGGTTGTAATCCATACCGTACATGGCTTTGGATTTAACGATAGACAATCTTATTTAAAAAAAAGGATTTTTGTTTTACTTGAAAAGATTACAGCCAAGATCACAGATAGGCTAATTGTGGTATCAGATGATACATTGAAACGTGGGCTTATGGCTGGCATAGGGAAAAATGGCCAAAACCAACATAAATATACTGTTATAAAATATGGAGTACCTGAAGATATCTTTGATAATGGAAGTGTTGATTCGCTTACTAAGAAAGATGAGCTGGGAATTGAGAGGGATGTGCCCGTTGTTGGTATGGTTAGTTGCCTAAAACCCCAGAAATCACCCCATGATTTTATTAGAATGGCCTCTATTGTATCAAAGAAAATTGACAATGCCAAATTTGTGTTGGTTGGAGATGGTGTATTAAGAAAGGATCTGCTGGACTTAATAGAAGATATGGGTCTTAGGGGTAAGGTTATGCTTACCGGATTTAGAAAGGATGCTATTGAAATAATGTCGACCTTTGATGTGTTTGTTCTTACTAGTCTTTGGGAAGGGTTGCCTATTGTTTTTTTGGAAGCGATGGCATTGGGTAAACCTATAGTAGCTACCGATACCGGTTGCAGCTCTGAGCTAATAAAAGACAATGTAAACGGTTATCTTGTTAAGAGGAAGGATTATGTAGGGCTTGCTGATAAGACGCTGATTTTACTTAAGGACGGTGAGTTATCAAAAAATATGGGGTTAAGAGGAAATATTTTCTTTAAGGAAAATAAATTTTTCACAAAAGAGATGCTTAATAGGACCACTATAGTGTATGATTCTCTAGTTAATAAAAAACAAGAGGCTTAGAGTTAGGTGCCAGGAAAAAAGATAGTAATTGTTGGAGCAGGTTTAGCAGGCTTGAGTGCTGCTTTTCACATAAAGAAGGATTTTGAGATATTTGAGAAGGAGGCGCAGCCTGGAGGCCTATGTAGATCTAATGTATTTAATGGCTTTACCTTTGACTATGGCGGGCACCTGCTGCACTTCCAGCATGAGTATACGAGGAATCTAATAAAAAAGCTTCTTGGGAAAAATTTGAAATCCTGCGTAAGAGACTCATGGATTCATTCTTTTGGACACTATACAAGATATCCTTTTCAGATACATACCTATGGCCTTCCTTATGACATAAAGAGAGAATGTGTGCTTGAATTTATAAAAGCAAGGCTTAAAAACTCAAACGGAGCTAGTAAAAGGAATAATTTTGATCAGTGGGTACGTAATAGCTTTGGCAATGGAATGGCAAGGAATTTTATGATTCCTTACAATAAAAAATTCTGGACCGTTCATCCCCGAAGGCTTAATTGTGAATGGATAGATGGTTTTGTTCCAATTCCTAGCATATCTGATGTTATCAAGGGAGCCCTCAAAGATTACCTAAGCTTTGCAGGATATAATGCGAAATTTTCCTATCCGCACTCAGGGGGAATAAATAGCTTAGTGGAAGTCTTTAAAAGAAATATCAAAAATATCCACGTTAATAAAGAACTGGTTAAGATATATCCTAATGAAAAGATAGTAGAGTTTAAAGATGGCTCATGGTGTCCATACGATAAGCTTATACTTTCAGTTCCCCTTATTGAGCTAAAAGATATAATACAGGCAGACTTTGCAGATAGAGTAAGAAAGGCATTCATGAACCTAAGATTTAACTCTATATTTAATTTGAATGTTGGAATAAAGGGAGATGACCCAATAAAAAAGCATTGGATATATTTTCCTCATAGAGACTTTACATTTTTTAGGGTAGGATTCTTTTCAAATTTTTCAAACTTAACTGTTCCTAAAAATTGTTATTCGATTTACGCTGAGGTTTCATATTCTAATTCAAAGCCGCTTAATAAATCTATCGTTACTAAAAAAATAATAGATGATCTTATTAAAATTGGGATTTTAAGATCTAAATCAAGGATAATTGCCAGAGATGTTATTGATATTAAGTATGGGTATGCTATCTACGACAAGAATCACAAAGATTCAGTTAAAGTAATAATTGATTACTTAAGAAAGTATGATGTGCATGTAATAGGCAGATATGGCAAATGGAGTTATATGACTATGGAGGATGCAATCCTTGATGGTAAGAAAGTCAGCAAACTGGTTTAACTTTTTATTATAGAACATTCCCTCCTTATTGGGCAGGCTATGAAGATAACTCGATTAAAAAGAAGATATTGTCATTATGATGATAAGAAAGAGTTTTGCAGGTATAAGTTAAAGGATATACACTTTTCCCTTAAGAATAGAAAGCAAAGCTATCTAACCTCCGCCGGAATTTTGGATGGGTCACATACATATACCGGTCCAACTGTTGTACAAATAGATGTTACGAATCGCTGTAACAATAATTGCATGGTTTGCTGGTTGCGTTCTCCATTATTGGAAGAGCTTGAGGCAACCTCTGAATGGCAAAGTAAGGAGTTGCCATTAAAAGTAGTAATAAAGCTTTTAGATTAACTCCATAGTATGGGTACCCAAAGGATTTTCTTCGCTGGTGGAGGAG
>CAZOIE010000089.1:0-6294 GCA_964579905.1 uncultured Planctomycetia bacterium | reverse complement strand
CAGGCCAGGCCATGGGGCAACAGGGGATACTGCTACGTCAATAAGATAATCTTTGACTACAAGGCGGAAGAGCTACCTCCTCCAAAGGAACTTGAGCCAAGGCCTGCCCTTGTTATTAAGAAGATTCTTAAAAACGTAAAGGTCTTTTTTGATTTCGATAAGTCAGAGCTTCGAGGAGATGCTATACCAGTTCTTGAGGCAGCAGTAAAGAGCCTAAAAAGAAACGATGAGGCCTCGATCCTAATAACCGGTAACTGCGATGTAAGAGGACCTGAAAAGTATAACCTCAAGCTTGGGCGTGCACGTGGTGAGGCGGTTAAGCAGTATATGGTTGAAAGCGGTATACCTGAGGACAGGGTTAAGATAGTGAGCCGCGGCAAACTCGATGCGGTTGCACCCTTATCCGATATAGTAGGCATGCAAAAGGACAGGAACGCTCAATTCATGATAGCTGAAGTAGAAGAGGTTATGGTTCCTTTTGTTTCAAAACCCCAATCCGGCGAGATCGAAGAGGAGCAGGAGGTAACCGGTGAGATAAAGGTAGAGACAAAGGAATACAAAATCCAAAAAGGAGATACCCTTTGGAAAATCGCTGATACCGAATACGGTGACGGTAACCAGTGGGGAAGAATTTATAACTTCAATAAGGATAAAATTAAGAACCCAAACAAACTTAAAAGGGGAATGACGATTCTCATTCCATTCGAATAACAACCAGGGGATATAACTGTGAACAAAAAGAATATTAAGGATATAGACATTCAGGGAAAGCGGCTGTTAATCAGGGTTGACTTTAACGTTCCGCTCGATGAAGAACTTAACGTAGTTGACGATACAAGGATTAAATCAGCGCTTCCTACTATACAATACGCTCTTGAGAACAATGCAGCTGTAATCTTAATGAGCCATTTGGGAAGACCGAAGGGTAAGGTCGTAGAAAATTTGAGACTTAATCCTGTTAAGGACAGGCTTGGTAAGCTAATAGGGAGGCCTGTTTTAAAGGTGGATGATTGCATAGGTGAAAATATAAAACAGAAGCTCTCAAAGATAGAGCCTGGATTTGTTGCGCTCCTTGAGAACCTGAGATTCCACCCTGAGGAGGAGAAGAACGACCCTGATTTCTCAAAGCAGCTTGCATCTTTAGGCGATATATACGTAAACGATGCCTTTGGCACTGCGCATAGGGCTCATGCATCTACGCACGGCGTCGCTCAGTACCTACCCGCATGCTCAGGATTCCTGCTTGAAAAGGAAATTACATACCTCGGCAAGGTACTTGAAAAACCGGAAAAACCCTTCGTTACTATCTTAGGAGGGGCTAAGGTATCCGATAAGATACTGGTAATTGAAAATCTAATCGAGAAGGTAGACGGACTTATAATCGGTGGCGGTATGGCATATACTTTCCTTAAGGCACAGGGTAAGGATATAGGTAATTCCAAGCTTGAGGCCGATAAGATCGATTACGCCAAGGAACTGCTTGAGAAGATAAAGGCAAAGGGAGTTAAGCTTGCGCTTCCAATTGATAATATCTGCGCCGAGAATCTTGAGCCGACCACAAATACCATAACAATTGGAGACGATATTCCGGATGGTTATATCGCAGCCGATGTTGGCCCTAAAACGGTAGATCTGTTTAAGGATATGTTAAGGGATGCAAAAACCATCCTATGGAACGGCCCTATTGGTATATTCGAGATGCAGCAATTTGCATCTGGTACTGCAAGCTTAGCCGGATATATCGCAAAGCTTGATGCCACTAAAATTATCGGTGGAGGTGATACAGCAAGCGCAATAGCACAACTGATGCTTGAAGAGAAGATGAGCCATGTGTCAACAGGAGGCGGAGCATCACTTGAATTTCTAGAGGGAAAGGAGCTGCCAGGCATCGCATGTCTGCAAGATAAATAATATGAGAAAGATATTTATTGCCGGAAACTGGAAGATGAATAAAACAGCATCAGAGGCAAGGGTGCTTCTAGATGAGCTTATAAGCAACCTTAAAGATGAGCAAGAGGTTGAAATAGCGGTATGTCCTCCATATACAGCCTTGGAAACAACCAAGAAGCTGCTTGAAGGAACAAACATAAGACTGGGTGCACAAAATATCTACTTTGAGGATAGCGGTGCTTTTACAGGAGAGATTTCGCCAGCAATGCTGAAGGATATAGGCTGTGACTATGTAATAATCGGCCACTCGGAAAGAAGGCAGTATTTTGGTGAAACAGATGTAAACATTAATAAAAAGATTAAAAAGGCTCTTGAGATAGGATTAAAACCTATCGTCTGTATCGGTGAAACCCTCCAGCAGCGCGATGAGGGAATCACAGAAAAAATACTTGATACACAAATCAGGGGATGCTTTAGTGGTTTTAGTGAAAAGGATATGGAGGAGATGGTTATAGCATATGAGCCAGTATGGGCCATAGGAACAGGAAAGACCGCAACCACCGAACAGGCAGAAGAAGCCCATAAGTTTATAAGAGGACTTATAGCTGAGCTATTCTCAAAAGACATCTCTGAAAAGGTAAGAATCCAATACGGTGGTAGCGTAAAACCAGATAACGCTGCTACGTTAACCAACGAACCGGATATTGACGGTGCCCTTGTTGGCGGAGCAAGCCTAAAGAGCGATTCATTTACACAGATTATACAAAACAGTAAAAAACAGTAAAAAGATAAGAGGTATCAAATGTTTATGTTTCTTATAGGTATTCATGTGATTGTTTCAATATTTTTGATTCTTGTTATTCTGCTTCAGGCCGGTAGGGGCGGTGGACTCTCTGAGACATTCGGGGGCGGTTCCGTTCAAACAATATTTGGGACCAAGACATCCACCTTCTTAACTAGAGCAACAACCACGGGTGCGATCGTCTTTATCTTGACTTCACTTGTACTTGACCTTATGGCAAGTAGATACTCCAAATCGGTAGTAGAGAAGAATAAGTCGGTTATGGAAAAAACATTGGCACCGGCTAAGGAAGCACAAGAAACAAAAGAGACCCCTAAACCTGTCGCAGATAACACTCCATCAGGGGTACAGGATACTACTAATCAACCCTCAGAATAAGCATACCCTGACGGGCATCAAGAGAGAGGCTATTTCTTGAAATCTCCTCTAAAACTTATAGTTTTTCTCCTTGCTACCTTTCTATTAGTTACGAGCGGCCATGTATCAGCACAGATACCCCGTTCGGGGCACAAGTCTAAGCACGGTGGTCAGCTTGTGCTATCCACCACTTCAGACCCACGCTCCTTTAACCCAATACTAGCTAAAGAAACCTCAACAACCGCAATAACCGGCCTAATATTTGAAGGACTTACCCGTACCAACGGCCTAACCCTAGAAGTTATGCCCAATCTTGCCTCAAGCTGGGAGGTAAACGATGACGGAAAAAGTTGGATTTTCCATTTAAGAGAGGATGTAGAGTGGAGCGACGGGAAGGTGTTCAGTGCTGATGATGTAGTTTTTACATTTAACGATCTTATCTATAACCCGGATGTACCAAACTCAGGCCGCGATATCTTCACAATTCAGGGAAAAACCTTTACAGTAACCAAAATTGACAAATTCACTGTGCGCTTTGACTTACCCGTAAAGTTTGCACCATTCTTGCGCAGCATGTCGCAGGAAATAGTCCCAAAGCATATCCTAGAAGAGAGGCTAAAAGATAAAAAATTCAACTTCACCTGGGGCACCGATGCAAAACCATCTGAAATTATAGGAACAGGTCCATTTAAATTAAGCAGGTACATGCCCGGTGAAAGAATTATCCTTGAGAAAAACCCCCGATATTGGAAGCATGATAAAGATCAAAACCACCTTCCGTTTATAGACAAGATAATATATCTCATCCTTCAAAACCAGGATACTGCACTTCTAAAATTCCTTGACGGTGAACTTGACTATTACGGTCTCAGGGGTAGTGATTTTGCGCTCTTAAAACCAAAAGAGGATAAAGATAACTTCAAGATCTATATGACCGGCCCTAACTTTGGCAGCCTATTTATAACATTCAATCAAAGCGATAAACTTAACCCAAAAACCAATGAGCCATTCATAAATAAAACAAAGCTATCCTGGTTTAAGAACGTTAATTTCAGAAAGGCGGTGTCATACGCAATAGACAGAAAGAGGATTATCGAGATTGTAATGAACGATCTTGGAAAAGAACAATTCTCGCCAATGAGCCCAAGCAGTGGTTTTTTCTATAACGATAAGTGTTTGCGCTATGACTATGACCTTGAGAAGGCCAGGAACCTCCTTATGGTTGAGGGATTTATGGACAGGGATAGCGATGGACTCATCGAAGATAAAGATGGAAACATAATAAAATTTACAATACTTACAAACGCCGGAAGCAATGAGCGTATTCAAATAGCATCAATCATACGAAAAGACCTTGAAAACCTGGGCATGAAGGTTAACTTCCTGCCGCTTGAGTTTAATAACCTTGTAAGTAAACTTGTCTCCACATTCGACTGGGATGCAATAATCATAGGGCTTACCGGCGGTATAGAACCGCACTTTGGGAAGAATGTTTGGCATTCATCCGGACATTTGCATATGTGGCACCCAAGACAGAAAAAACCAAGCACAAAGTGGGAGAAGAGGCTAGACGAAATCTTTGATTTGGGAGTGCAGGAGCTTAATCCAGATAAAAGGAAGGAGCTTTATGATGAGTGGCAGTACATAGCCTCAGATAAGCTGCCGCTTATCTACACCTGCCTTGCTGAGACAATCTTTGCCCTAAGGAAGAAGTTTGGTAACTTAAACCCATCCCCATATGGCGGGGCATTCCACAATCTTGATGAGATCTATATTATAAATGACTAGTTATATCATACGAAGAATACTGATAGCGATTCCGCTTCTTATAGCGATGACATTCATCACCTTTTTGTGTATTCAGCTTGCACCGGGTGATTTCTTCGATACATTGAAACTGGATCCCCAAATCTCACAGGAGACCATCGCTCATTACGAATCGCTCTACCACCTGGATAAACCAATGCTCTCGCAGTATCTGCATTGGTTGAAAAATCTTCTAAGGCTTGATTTTGGATATTCATTCTTCTACAACAGTCCGGTAAAGAAGGTAATACTAACACGCCTATTTAATACATTCCTATTATCGGCGGTTAGCATGCTCATTATATGGCTGATAGCGATTCCTCTTGGTATCAAATTCTTAGACAGATTTTTCTCGGTTTTGGCATTTATAGGAATCTCGATTCCGAATTTCTTTTTTGCGCTCCTGCTATTATATATTGCAAGCAACCTGAAGATACTTCCGCTTGGAGGGATGCGCTCGGCAAACTTCGATGACTTAAATATATTTTTGCAAATCATAGATATAGCAAAGCATCTTGTTATTCCTGTGGTGGTTATAGCTACCGCTTCATTTGCAGGCTTGCAGCGTGTTATGAGGGGTAATCTCCTTGAGGTACTACAAAAACAGTACATCCAGGCCGCCCGTGCAAAGGGGCTACCTGAAAATAAGGTAATCTACCGCCATGCATTAAGGAACGCTATTAATCCCTTAATAACCCTTTTTGGATACCACCTATCAGGCATACTAAGCGGTGCAGCCCTTACAGAGATTATCACCGGCTGGCCGGGATTAGGTTCTGTTATGCTTGCCGCTGTTAGATCGCAAGACCTATATCTTGTAATGGGAGCTACGGTTATGGGTGGGATATTGCTGTTAGCCGGCAACTTAATAGCAGACATACTGCTTGCATGGGTTGACCCAAGGATTCGATATGAATAAGTCAATGAGCCAGTTTAAGTTAATTGTAAGCGAAATCAAGCAGAATAAGTTTGCCCTTTTTAGCTTTATAGCCATCTGTACATTATACTTCATGGCAATCTTCGCCGATTTTATCTCACCTTACTCATATGACAGTGAGAACAGGCTGCATTCATACGCGCCGCCAACAAAGATACATCTTAAGAATCTAGCAACCGGAAAGCTCACAAGCCCCTTAGTGTACGGTCTAACATTTAGCTTTGATGAGTATAAAAAGCGTATATATAAGGAAGACAAAAAACAGATCTACCGCATAAAATTCTTCGTTGAGGGTGATGAATACAAGCTGCTTGGATTTATCCCGGCAAGGCTGCATTTATTTGGAGTTGAAGATAGGGGGCGCATATACCTTTGGGGTGCAGACTCAAGAGGAAGAGATTTATTCTCAAGGATTCTTTACGGTGCAAGGATATCTTTATCTATTGGTTTAATCGGTGTTCTAATATCATTCTTTATTGGTCTGCTTGTCGGCGGAATATCC
>CAZOIE010000088.1:0-6358 GCA_964579905.1 uncultured Planctomycetia bacterium | reverse complement strand
CCCACTCAACAATCATGACATCCACATCCTTCAAAAATTCCAGAAGAGCCGCTCTATGGCTAAGGATTTGTTCTTCAAACTCATCTGCCTCTTCGAATTCCCCTGCCAATCTAAAACCTCTAACCTGACTCTCATCTATACCCTCCTTATCATACTTCATGTCCCCTGAATACCATATACACGGATAGCCCCTTATAGGCTTTTTATCCTCATCTACGGCTCTAATCTTGCATGAGTAGTTATACGGAGGCTGCCTTGTAATAAGCGCAGAAAGCTCTACATCGTAGCCGACCCTGTCTATATCATAGCCATATAAAAGCCCCTCTTTCTCAATTATCTCGCTAAGGTATAGTTTCGATGGTGAGTCAAAACTCTCCTCTTCAAAGCTCATCAGTTTTCCATAGTACTCAAGCTTGGAAAGCTCACTAACCACTCCCTCGCCTTCTAAGTGCTCATCGATAAACTGCTTTAGTTGCTCTTCAACAACCGGCGAGGCTATGACAGCTGCAACATCTGTCTTTGTCAAAAAATCCATAAGGTCCCCTATGTGGTCAAGGTGGCCATGAGAAATAAATATCACGAGCTTCTCGGTAGCAGATATTAACCCGGCTTCATCCCTTAGGCGTCTAAAGTTTTCATAGGTGCCAATGCCTACGTCTGTTATAAGGCCGTACTGGCCGGGGACAAGGGAGTAGTACACTCCGCTTGTAGGCCTGTCTGCCGCAGGGGTACCATCACCAAGGCTGATTGATGTAAACGGAATTCTACTGCCTTTAACAGGCGGTATTTCCTCTCTGTATCCCAGGCTTTCAACCCTAGGTAGATTATTTGAATCTACCCTATAATCCTTTTTACTAGTTTTAATAATAACTTTTCCATCTTCTTTAACTTCAATATCAGCACTCTCCTCATACATCTGTTCCTTGCCCTTAATATACACAGGTACATCTTTACACTTTCCTTTGCTATCCAAGAAAACAACCTCTACTAAGTCATCAATGTCATAAAGTGTGGGGTCGTTCTTGAACATTAAAAACCTTCGAAATGCCCTTGCTTGACGAATAATAAAATTTCTGACGCCAGGTTTTGTTACCCTCCTTATTGTAGATTCATCCAGCCCGGCGAGATTATTGCTCAACTGCCTCCTTATAAACCTTGCCTGCTTCTCATCCCTTGCAACAACCGTCACCTTTGTCATTCCCCCAAAGAAGTAGGCGTTTACTATATCATCTGCAAAGGTAGATATCATTAGTTCGATATTGGCTGTCGCAACCCTTGGCTGGTTACCTATTATAAACAACCGTGGCTTCCCTATCCTTGGGTCATCTAAGACAGCACTCAAACCATTCATGGCATAGGATGCCTTGGATACAAGGCCAACCTGTATAAGTGCTTCATTACCATTTTCAAACTCCAATCTTGGTCTAAAATTACTCAGCTGTTCATCGAACTCTTCGGTTATTAAGCCGTCCGGTTCTGCGCCTTCAAATGCAAAGCGTAAAAATTCACCCTTCTTAGCAAGGGGAATCTCAGTTATATCAACGCCGACTCTCTGTGCGCCTGGTAAGCTTGTGGGGGCTCTTTGAATGGGCCTGCCGTCTGCTTGAGCCACAGGGATGTCAACATATTTAACAAAAACAGTGTCATCGAATTCATCTATGCCTGTGGCCAGGGAAAGCCTTTCATCGGAATCGCCAAGGATAATACTGAAAACAAAATCAGATGAATCTAAGTCAACCCATTCTAGACTGGGGATTAAAGATAAATCTTCATCATCCCATTTATTGGCAAACTGTGTACTTATAACACTCTTTATTTCATGGGCAGGCATATCTGTAAATCTGATATAACGCTGGATAAGGGATATAACATATCCTGCTGCTAGCTTAAGATAGAGATTGGCTTGAACATCTCCAACCAAATCGCTGTCAGAAAGCCTATTGGTGGATCTAAATGGTGGTACAAGATGGTGGGTATTTTTCTGGGCCAGTAAATCGGCAGGAAAAAGAAAAGAAATAAGACATATTTCTACTATTATAATAGAAATAAATCGTATAGCATGTCTGCGCTTTGGAGATTGCCAGCTAAGCATTTTAAATCTCCTAAGTAGTACTAAATACTTTTTAAAAATATTAAGTTAGTATGCAAATAAAAAAGTCCTCAGCCAGCTAAGTAAAGATTTTTTATTTATCTATATTAAGTATATATTATATAAAGGGATTTGACAAGGTTTGGAAAACAGATTATTTTGGGTGGGATATGTATATAACTTATTTAATATCAACAAGTTATATCCTTTTCAAGCTCCAGAAGCCTTTTTTTTGCATTTTTTCCTAGTGAATACCCTCCAATACCCCCATCACTAGCTATCACCCTATGGCATGGTATAAGAATTGGGAATGGATTTTTCTTCAAAACCTGTCCTACCGCCCTTACAGCCTTTGGGCTTCCGACCTTTTTTGCTACCCATTTATAGGAGCGGGTTTGACCAATGGGTATGGTAGAAACAACCTTTAACACCTTTTTTTCAAACTCTGTAAAGCTTATCTTTTTCATTTCTTAACCAGTTCCTTTGAACGCAATCCTTTATGGTAAGTAATAGCAAACCTGTGCGCCTCATCCCTGACTCTTTGTATAAGATAGAGTGCCATTGAGTCCTGCGATAATCCTATGGGCGATCTCTTCTTAGGTGCATAAATCCTATCAGGATGTTTCGCAATAGCAATTGAGGGAATGTCTAAATTAAGTTCTCTTAGAGCCTGAAGCGCCACATTCAGATGCGCTCTTCCACCATCGATCAATATCAGGTCAGGCTGGGTAAGCTTCTCAAGAACTACTCTCCTGTATCTTCTTGCAACTATCTCTTTAATCATTGAAAAATCATCAATTCTATTAACCGTTCTTACCTTAAACCTGCGATACCCCGATTTATTTGGCCTGCCCATAAGAAAACTTACCATAGACCCAACGGCCATCTTGCCGCTTATATTCGATATGTCAAATGCCTCTATTCTATTGGGCGTGGTTTTAAGTTTTAATACCCTCTTAAGCTCCCTTAACTCATCCGGTACATCTGACTTTCTCTTGGCAACTGTAGTAGAAAGAGACACTATCTGATCGCGAATCTTTCCTGCCTCCTCGAACATCAGCCTCTTTGAAAAACCCTCCATCTTCCTTGTTAGCTCTTCAAACAACAAATTCCTCCTACCATCCAACAGCTTGGTAACATACCTTATATTCTTTAAATAAGAGCTCTTGTTTACAACGCCTATGCACGGAGCAGGACAAAGATTAAGCGAGTAGAACAAGCATGCACTCTTCGGCATCCTTAGACAGCTTCTGAACGGAAAAACCCTTCTTATATAAACAAGTGCTTTCTTTAAGAGCTTTGCATTTGTGTAAGGACCGAAGTACCTGGCGCTATCTTTTTTTCTTTTCCTGGTAATAAAAACCCTCGGAAAATCTTCATAGGTGGTTATCTTGATAAGCGGGTAGCTCTTATCATCCTTCAAGACTACGTTGTACTTTGGCTTATGTTTCTTTATAAGGCTATTTTCAAGTATCAGTGCCTCAGCCTCAGATATAGTCTTAATGTAATCTATATCATGGATATGAGATACCAACATCTCATCTTTTAGGGAGGTTGTTGTTTTCTTTTGAAAATATGAGGAAGCTCTTTTTTTAATAGATTGTGCCTTGCCAACATATATAACCCTACCTGATTTATCCTTCATTAGGTATACTCCGGGTGAGTCAGGTAGGTTTTTTAGGATTTTCTTAATATCCATTTAAACAATCTGTTGGTTTCTTCGACTCTTATTACGAAGCAGAGAATGAAAAACACAGCTACAGAAAGGACAACCGTTACAAATAAGGTGAGCAGCTGAGATATTGTTCCTGCGGCATTTATAACCATGCTCAATTTATTAAATATAAAAAGGCTCGCTAAGCCCATAACTATCGATGCAAAAAGCATTTTCATAAAGGCCTTTGCTATCCTTGCGCCATCAAGCCCGCCAAGTCGTTTGCTTAATATATTGGCCAAAATTAAGAAGTTTACTGTAGCCGTAATAGACGTTGCAAGTGCAAGACCACCTATTTTAAGGGGAATCATAAGGATTAGGTTTAATATTACATTTAGTATAAGCGAAAAGCCTGCTATCTTGACAGGCGTCTTTGTATCCTGCATAGAATAAAAGCAACTTGTTAGAATCTTTATGCCTGCATATGCAAATAACCCCATGCTATAATAAAATAAGGCCATATCTGTTATCTGTGTTGAATATGAATTAAACTCTCCCCTTTCAAACAACGCCCTTACAATTGGTTTCCCTAGAACCATAAGCCCTACGCAAGATGGGAGCATTATAAGGAAGGCTTGTCTTAAGGAAAATGAAAGGGTGTTTCTAAGCTCCCCGATATCCTTTCTAGCTGCCTGAGCTGACATAGTAGGAAGCGCTGCTTGAGCTAGAGAAATACCGAATATGGCAAGGGGAAACTGTATAAGCCTATTCGAATAGTAAAGTGCAGCAACGCCGCCCGCTCCTACTATTCCTCCAAGTGAAGCAAGCATCGTATCGATAAACACATTTAGCTGATGTATGCAGGCGCCCATAATGCGGGGTATAAGAAGCTTTCCCATCTTCTTGGCCTCAGGCGGTATTTTTAAAGAACCTAATTTCAGCCTAAAGCCTTTATTGTGAAGCGGGATTTGTTGAAGACAAAGTTGCAAGAAACCTCCTAATAATACCCCATACGCAAGAGCATAAATTGGCTCCGCCAATCTATAGTAGAATAACGCTACGCTTAGTATCATAGCAATATTCACTATCCCCTGACTCAGGGCAGGTACCGCAAAATGCCTTGAGGTATTCAACACCCCTGTTGAAAATGCAACAAGCCCCATAAAGAAAAGGAATGGAAAAAGTATCCTAGTAAGCGTAATCGTGGTGTTAAGCTTCTCGGGCTCCTTGATAAAACCAGGTGCTATTATCCTTACTATTAAGGGTGAGGCTAGAATTCCAAAACCAACGATAACGATTAATACGAGTGAGACTATCTTAAAAATAGAGTTTACAAGCTCCCAGAACTCCTTATCGGTATGCTTTGTCTTGTGCTCGCTTAATACCGGAACCAAAGCAGAATTTGCAGCACCCTCTGCAACAAGATCCCGAAGCAGATTAGGAATTTTGAAGCTAACTACAAATGCCTGGGCATACATAGCGGTGCCAAAAAAACCCGCTATTACGACGTCTCTAATAAAGCCAAGGATCCGGCTTATAACCGTCCCAAGGCCTATAAGCCCTGCCGATTTTGCTATCTTACTATTCGTACTCATAATTGGTTGACAATTTTATCTATGTATGTTATATTTCCACCCCTAAGCATAAAATACTAACCCAATTCAAGTATTATATAGAGTTTTGGATAAAATTTAAAGGAGGAAATTAATGCCTGTTAAAAAAGCTGCTGCTAAGAGTCTAAGACAAGCCAAAAAAAGACATGCGCGTAATATATCTGTAAAATCAAAGTTAAAAACACTGGCTAAGAAACTGGACCTGCTTATTGAAGAGAAAAATATCGACGAGGCCAGAAAGCTGTTTAAAGAGGTAGTAAAAAACTTCGATAAGGCCGCTTCAAAAAAGATAGTGCGGAAAAATACTGCATCAAGAAAGAGATCCCGCCTGGCAAAGAGAATAAACAAAGTATCTAAAGACTAAAACAGAAAAGCTAGGGACAATAAATAGGGTAATTAACAAAGCTGGTGGTTTTCTGTTATACAAGCTCTTTAGATAATAGTCTTGCACTTAAAAATTCATAAGCTGTCTTTGGTGTAAGGCGACTACGCTTTATATCCCGGTCTACTTCCAAAAGAAGTTCAAAAATTCCCTTCATTTGATTAAGGGTAGATTTTTTTGCCTGCCTGATAAAATCATTGGTCCTCCTTCTACCCATGCCTACAATCCTGGATATTTCATAGTCATTCTTTCTCTTGTCCAGCAATTCCCTTACCGTTAATACCTGTTTAAAATTCCATAATATTAGGCCGAGTAGCTTCGGCGGAGCCTTTTCTATCTGATGACCTATAGAGCTAAGCACAGACAGCGCCCCTGCAATATCTTCTCTAAATATCAAATCTATAAATTCAAAAGCACTCTTCTCAACGCTTCTTCCTAACAAGTTCTCTACATTTCCCCTATTTATATTCGATTTTTTGCCTATATATGCTACTAGCTTCTCAATCTCATTTGAAATAACTCTAAGGTTACCTTGGTAAAACTCTGCCATTAGCTCAAGCGCATCTGTATCTATAGTTATATTTATTTTTTTAAGCCTATCTTTGATCCAAATAAATAAT
>CAZOIE010000087.1:0-6368 GCA_964579905.1 uncultured Planctomycetia bacterium | reverse complement strand
AGTTCTCAGGTATGGTTGGCAGAGGAATAATAGGTTTTGTGTTGGGAATAGCTAGCCTAATATCTTTTGCTTTATTAAAGAGGACAACAAGGCTGCCTAGAAGATACGTTTTGATATTTATAGGGTTTGTATCCTTATTATCACTGCTTGCAATGGCCTGTGGCGTTGGTCCTAAATTAGATTTTACAACTACACTTCAGCCGCCACCTCCAAAACCAACAATTGCTTCAACGGTAGAGTTGCCAGAACCCAAAGAAAAAGCACCCCTTACTAGCCTCGATGTTATTGAGGGTGTTAATAAGTCATCACCGACGTTGTCCACTAGAGGAGCTATACTTGGCACTATTTCGGCTACTAGCGCACATCACAGTTTATCTACTATTTGGGTGTATGCAGATGCCATTGGAGAAGCCGTTACGTTTGGTAGTCAAGAGTTTAGCGACTATCTTGCGGGATTACCAGAAGACGGTAACTTTAATGTAACAATTTCTCTGCGAGAAGGAAGCGTAGAGCCATATATGTTCTTTAGGATAAATCAGAGTGAGCCGGGCAGTACCGTCCCATCTACAGTAGTTCAGACAAAGGTTGTGCCTACCATTCCAAATGCTATGTGGCAGATTCTTGGTATGGCATTATTGATGGTGGGCTTTGTGTTTGAAGATAGCGCACTTTCAGCAATTAAACAAAAAGCTCAAAAGGCTATCAATACAATATTCTCATACAAGAGTTTATTTATTGCAAATTCCTTTGCCATGGCAGTACTTGGTTTTGTATTTATTACATCATTATATCTTGTTCCGAATTATGGAAATTTTGTACAGAATATAGGTTTGGTAGGTGGAGTAGGTTCTTTCGCCGTAGCACTTACCTCTTTAGGCTTGGCATACCGCATATTTAAGAAAGACAGCAGAATAAGCGCTGCACATATTCCTGTTAACTATAGAAGGGTAAGGATATTGCCGCGTTTCTTGGCAAAAGCATTTTTGTCTTTGATAACTGTAGTTGCTTTATTGACTTCTGCTTCTGATATATTTGGTTACGAGGATTTAGGGGGACTTCTTAGACGCTCCTATACCTTGGCATATAATATTGACACTTCAGTGTATAAGGTGGTTAACCAAGGGCAGGAACCTCTAATGACCGCCACGCCTCAGCCAACACCTACAGATGTTGATGAGGTTGCTGCTCATGTAGGTGGGGCGCCGCCAACTGAGAAGTTAGCTGAAAACATCACATTACAGTCAGTTGCACCATTACCAGAAAAAGACATACCCGAAACTACCCTTGCCTCTATTGATAATGTTACCTTATCTCAGGTAAGATTAGAAAACAATACCTATATACATGAAGGAATTATTTTTGATTATGAGATTGATTTCCACCGTGCCTCTGCATTGCTTGAGGATTTTGAGGTTGGTAGGCTTGGTGCGCTAGAGGCCGGTACTACAGATACTAGTGAGCTTGCCTATATGTCGGGAGGAACCATTGTAATAAACGGTGCATATTCTGATGAGGATAGGTTGCCGCTTGGGTTGAGGGTTGTAGACGGACAAATTATTGATAAGTATGGCAGTGTTATAGACCCGGTAAATTTGGATGTAACCGTCTATAAAGAGTTTAGTAATATCATAGGTGGACATGGTGTTTTAATAGTTACAAAAGACAACCAGGTTGTTGTAGAGAGTTTTGATAGAGGCTTACAATACATACTTGGGAACCTATCCAATATACGTTTTGCAATACAGACCGGGCCAATCTTGGCGTTAGATGGAGAGAACAAACCGCTTCCTGAATTACCTGCAATAGAGGAAAATCGTGGTTGGACTGCGGTTGTAACATATACAGACAACCAGGGAAGAGAAGGCCTATCCCTGGTAAATACCGCTGGATTTAAGGGTGCCGTAGACCCAACTTATGAAGAATTTAGACAGTTCATATTAGAGTCAGCAACAGAGAATGGTGAGGTAGTTAAGGATATAATCTGTGTTGATGGAGGAGGGTATTCCTCATTTATTGTTAACGATTCAGATAGACAGGCCACATATGGAGCAGGACTTGCCTTTGCACCAGAGGTTATATATATAAAGCCAAAGCAGAGCATAGAGGATGTCGCGGTAAATCAGATACTAGCGTCTAGCAACCCATATGCAACCTTTATGGAGTTGTTGGATAATGAAAAGATAAGGCCTAATGTTGTATTAAATCTCTTAAATTCCAACCAGTTTAAACTTGATGCATTACCTCGCCTAGTAAACTCGCTTACCCCTGAGGATATTGCCACTATCTACCAGAGGGATCCACTCGCAATCGAGTACCTATTATCATTAGATATGGCTAAGACTCTGGAGGGTATTTCACTAGTAACCAATGGTATTTTACCACTGCTTGATTTTGAGACTACATCTTCGCCGTTGGTTGTAAGGTATTTCAACTGGCCCGATAAGCCAATGGAAGTAGTTAAATCCGAAGAAGGTAATCATGCACTAAGGATACCGAAGCGTACCGAAGGGTTTGGAATACAGCTTAATGGCGCTATATCGTCATTTGGACAAGAAGATTTCCGTTTGCTTGATATCTCTAATAACCCTGTATTTGGGTTTTCTATACAAGCAGATGATGAAGATTCAATAAGGAATACCATAGTTGAATTTAAGAACATATCAGGCGCAGTACTTGCTCGCTATGATTTAAGCGATTTTGTAGCTAAAGAGGAATTGATTAATGGCACAGATGTCTATATAGACCTGAGCCAGGTACAGGGCATATCTGAAGTTAAAGAGGTAGTATTCTTTAACCCATCTGGATTAAGAGAGGATATATATGTAGATAACTTCAGGTTTATGAGCCGCGAGCTCCTTACCGGTGTACAATCCGCAGCCTCTGAGACATCTGGAGTATTAGATTTTATATCGGTAGGAAGCGTCCAGGCAAGCGTTCCAGGTACAGCACACACATCCGAGTTTGTCTTTGATGTTGTAGGCGCAGGCATACCTCTTTTGATAGGCCTTATGTTCTTTGCCTCACGTAGAATTGCCAAATCGAAGAAGACCGGGTTTACTCAAAGATTAAAGCTTGGCTTTATAACAACTCGAAAAGCGATTGTTCGTATCGCAAGAAGTGGCATAAACGCAAGATATAAGATGGGTATTAGAACGCCTATTCTTCTTAAATTACTGGTTGTTACTGTAGCCGTTACTGCATTTGTGCTTATATCATGTACGGGCACAGTAGTAGCGAAAGAGCCCGCACAAGAGGTGGAGGTGGTTGATTTTGAGGAGTTAAGGCAAAGGATACTAGAGGAAAACTTGAGGTACTTCCTAAGTGCATATGATCCTGTATCGGGCATGCCTTTCAACTATATAGATGTTGGTCCGGATGGTCAAATAGTCAAGAGTACAAAATGGTCCAGCCCCACAGATATAGGCCTCTATATGAACGTGCTTGTTGCAGTTATCAATGGCGATATAGTCTCAGATGATTTATCGCCAGAAGAAGCAACGAGAAGACTCACAAGACTTATGGAGACCCTGGTTAACCTTGAGAAATCAAACGGTTTCTTCTACTGGTATGATTTTACGGCAGGTGTTGTAAGTGTCAGCAGCGTCAGGGAGATTTCAACGGTTGATAACGGAAACCTTGCTGCCTCATTTGCGGTATTGGTAGGTGCTTTCCAGGATGGAACGGATGAGCAGAAGCTTTTAGCAGGATTGGCAAATGACATGCTAAATGGTATGAGATGGGATGAATTATACGATGAAGCCAACAATCAGCTTGTAGGAGGCTATAAGACAAATAGAAGCGGCGCAGTAACAGAGGTACTGAACTTCTGGATGGACAGGAAATACAACGAAGGTAGAACCGCTGTTATGATGGCCGTTTTAAGCGGAAAGTACCGGATGATGCATGGCGATCCATGGGCGCACCTTTAAAGGGTTACTCTACCCAGGACGGTACATTGGTTGGGGGAGTTCAATCTTGGAACGGTGGTGCTTTCCAGGCATGGCTTCCATTATTATTCTTCAAGGAGTCAGAGTGGTCACCAGAAGGATATGCGATAGCGCATAATAACTTTTTAGTTATTCAGGTAGATGATTCTATGAAGCAGGGCTTAGAAGGTGCGCTTTTATCTGCAGCCTATGGACCAAATAAAAACTACGATGAATTTGGTGTCCTGGAGCTTGCAGAAGGAAGGGAGCATTCATACACCGGAGCAGGAACTCCGCATGCAACAGCCCTTTCATATCTTGTTAATCCGGAGGTATCACTCAGCCTGTTCAATCAACTTGAGAACACATTCCCTCATTTAAGAGGTCCGCTGGGGTATTATGATTCCGTAAATGCAGCCGGTGGCGTACCCAATAGGATGAGCGCGTTAGATCAGGGTATGCTGGTTCTATCTCTTACAGGAACGGTAGATGACTACATGCAGGCGTATCTTGAGGGTAATTCCGAGCTAGGAATCCTTAATAAGTTAACGACGGTTCAAGATATATATGAGGATACTATATTTAATATACAGATGGCGACTGTCGAGCCGGATATACCGATAACGGTGGTTGCCGGACCTACTGTGAGCGAAGATGTTGCTAATGCGCGAGACTTATTGCGCGATGCACTTGATGAAGCAAGACCACTATTAACACAGTATATTGAAGCAGCCAATGCCCATGCTGCATTTGATTCTATAGTTGATGAAGCAGAGGATAAGTTAACGTCGGTAGATGTTGATGAGATAACTCAAATAACTGAAAGGCTTAATACTGCCATAGGTGTGTTTGAAACAGATGCGCCTGCTGAAGCCCTTGCCAATGCAAGAGAACTGTTAAATCAGGCACTTGATGAAGCAAGGCCACTATTAACACAGTATATTGAAGCAACCAATGCTCATGCTGCATTTGATTCTATAGTTGAAGAAGCAGAGGATAAGTTAACGTTAGAGGATCCTGATGAGATAACTCAAGCTGCATTAGTACTTAATGAAGCTATAGACGACTTTAAGAATGATGCGCCTCAGGAGATAGGAGAGTTACCTGCAGAAGAACTAGCACCAGAAGCACCTGCAGAAGAAGTAGCACCAGAAGATGTAGCACCTGAGGTACCCGATGTAGAGGCTCCGCCAGCTGAAGAGTTGCCGGAAGCACCTATTGTTGAGGAAGCTGCATTACCTACGCTTCCGGAGCTTATGTCCATTCAGTTTAGTGATGTTTGGGATGCTATAAGGACTTTGCCTTGGGGTGCAGGTGTATTAGCTATTCTAGTGGCTATGGCATTGTCGTTTATCTGGCTTGATGGTGCAAGGAATATCGCAAGATCAAGTAAGAGTCGTCCTGCAAAAGCGATATTGTATGTATTGCTCGTACTGGCCATACCTATCGCGATTGCTATAATCGCAGCAGCAGCTTATCTATATACCTACAGGCTGCATAGCGAAACGGTTGGAGTATCCGAGTATTATATGGGAGACTTGGAAAACCTATTAGTCAAGCTAAACAGCACCAACGAGTGGGAAAGTGAAGTGGCATCTGATGATATAGCTAATCTTGCCTTTGCAAATCCAGACCAAGCGGTAGCCATAATCGAACGCTTAGAAGAGTTTATGCACGAGATGGATGATAAGGGAGAGCTAGACTGCTATGAAAGGCTGCTTGATACCGTTGTCGAAATAGGAAGCCATGTCTATATTGTTAATAAGGGCAATGAGGAAGAAATAAAATCTGATCTTGAGATTACCCAGCGGGCATTCTTGATGCTTGCAATGAACCTCTTCCAGGATAATACGGTACGCGTAGGTATTACGAAAGATGCAATTCTGAAGCTTGCCTCCAACATAGGAAAGCCAGAGGTTATTGACGAAACCAGTAAGATTGTAGCGCTAAGGGGTGAGGTCTGGCGTTCAGATACCGGCCTGGCATTGCTTTACTATGCCCTTAGGGACGCAGGGCTGCCGGAAGAGAAAGAGGCATTCTTGGTGGGAGAGGATGTAACTGAGCGCGGAGAGGCAGAGAGCATACAGATGATAATTATCGAGTTATTGGATGAGCTTCCGGATCACGCTACTTCTATTTATGATGAGGCCCATACCGGTGGGGATTGGTATACAAGTTTATACTATGCCCTTGAGCCCTTTATTATGCAGTCATCCAATAAAGAATTGAGTGATGCCGCAGCAAGGACCTTTATTCACCTTACGGATGTTCAGATCAAGGCTACGACAACACACGGCTTTGAGGAAAGGGATATCTATGTAGTCACCAACGGATATCCCGAATTGATTATGAATGAGATTAGAGTACTGCGCGCGGGAGAGGAAACAGGAGGCGAGTATTATAAACAGCTTAGGCTCCTTTGGATTCTTGAACAGCTTGGTC
>CAZOIE010000086.1:0-6389 GCA_964579905.1 uncultured Planctomycetia bacterium | reverse complement strand
CGCCTCACCGGTACCGTTCATAGATACCTCTATAAACTGTCCTGTGTTAAAGGTAAAGGGCTGCTTAGGACGAAGTAGAAATGACTTAATGGTAGGTGATTCTACCGTTACCTTCTCTACTGTTGCTTCAATTATTTCGTATGGATTCTTATTCATAAAATTAAGTTACGCTCGCGTCCAATGTTTTCAGAATATTCCTGATATCTATCTTCGCTGGACAAACATCTATGCATCTGCCACAACCACAGCATCCGTTTAATCCTATGTTATCAGGAAAGAAATCAAACTTTTTCATGTATCTATTTCGTAATCTCTGATATCTATATTTAAGCGGGTTGGCTCCACCAGCTACCCTTGCAAAATTCGCATATAAGCACGCATCCCATACCCTGATTCTCTCATTTGCATTACCGTACCTATCTTCTGAAAGCAAAAAACAATGGCAGGTATCACATCCTAGGTTGCATCCACCACACTCAACGCACCTCAATGCCTCCTGGCGCCAAAGATCAAGTTCATAACCTTCCCTTACAATCTTCTGCAGCTTATCCTTTTTGGGAATCTTATGATGGGAAATATGATCTTCTAGGCTCTTTTCCACCTTCGTCCTTTGCTGTTCTCTTTCCAATAGCTGCTTTTTAGTAGGAGCTGCGGTAAATAGCTTGGATTTTTCTAATAGCTCTCTTGATTCTTTGTTGCCAGCATCAACGATAAAGCCACCTTCCACCTGTGAGAAATTAAGATCAAATCCCTTATCACAATAAGGATTGATTCCTAAGCCAAGACAAAAACAACTTTCCTTAAAATTGGTACAATCGCTTGAGATTAGAAGTGTATTCTTTCTTCTCTTCTCATAGAACGGATCCGTGACATCTCCCTCTAAAAAGACATAATCCTGAATCTTAAGAGAAAACAGGTCGCAGTTCTTAACGCCAAAAACCGCTACCTTCTTATCGGCTTCAGATAAATCAAGTATTTCTTTGACAGGGGTAAAGAAGGTTTTTATCGGCTCAACATTCCTGTATGCGTTGAATATAAAATCTTCTTTCTTTATGCGGGACCATTCCTCAAGGAGATAGTCATCGGTGGGCAGCTTAAAGCCAAAGTCACAGGCGGTCTCCTTCCCCTGAACTTTATAGGGAACATACACATCATGAGACTGCTCGCCAAGGAAGTCAAAAAAATCTGGTAATTTATTATTTTGTAGGTAGTATTTTTCCATTTGTGAATTTTTTCACAATATAGCGAAGTATGTTAATACTTTTTTCAAAACTTGTCAAGAAAAAATTATAAAAGGAGTGGAAATAATTAAAATATACTAAATTTCTTTACGCTCTGCCAGTAATACAATATTTCTAAGTTCATCTATATTATGTGCTTCAAACCACTTTTTGTAGAAGCTGGGTTCTTGAACTATCTGCGCTATCGCGGATAATACCTTAAGGTGCAGGTTCCTTTGTTCGCTGGAGGCTACAAGCGCAAAAACCACGTGCACAACCTCATCATTAAAAAATATAATCCCTGCCTTAGCACGAACAAGTACAATTGTAAATATATCTTCGCCCTTAACGATAATATGCGGAATCGCCAAACCCTTGCTGATTACAGTACTTGAGTCTTTCTCACGTTCAGTAAACTGCTTGGATAAATAATCGCTGTCAAGATTAAGGGTCTTTGCGAGCGTATCGGATAATTCTCTAAAGAAGTCCTCCATCTTAACAGCACCCTCTATATCAATGATATTAGCTTCTTCTATAAGGTGATGAAATTTATCCTTTACCACCTCATCCCTTTCCAAAACAATATCTTTTAATTCTACTAAAATGTTGTCTGAGGTTAACTCCTTATCCTTGGCGATCAATTTTTCAAGTAGATGTACCAAGGCAGAATCCCTTGTTACTCTTTTTTGAACATATACCTTATACCAGACAAATCCGAGGAAAACGAAAACCGCTGTAAGGAAAATTATAAAGGTCTTCATCTCAATTAACAGGAAGATTCCGCCTACAATTCCCAGAATCTGAAGGTACGGATAAAAAGGTGCTCGGAACTTCGGTCTATAGCTTTGGAGCTTGCTCTCTCTAAATAAGATTAGCGTAGCATTGGCAGATATAAAAAGTAGGATCAGAATGCTTGAAGCAACCTTAACAAGAAAATTAAGCTCTACAAGTAAAATAACTCCTATCATAAAAACCCCGGTAAAAATAATCGAAATGTACGGGGTTTTAAACCTAGAGCGTACCTTTTTAAAAAGAGATGGAAGTAATTCATCCCTGCTCATCCCAAATGGATACCTTGACGCACTCATAATTCCTGAATTGGCCGTTGATAGTAGTGCCAAAAATGCAGCAATAACGGTTAGGATTTTTAAAGGGCTTCCACCGATAAGCATAGCCCCATCTGAGATTGGTGTAAGAGTGCTCTTTAAATTGGATGGATCCATAACCCCAATAGTTACAAAAATTACTACCGCATATATAACCGTAACAGCTACAAGCGATAATATCATAGCAAGCGGAATGTTCTTACCAGGGTTTTGTGCCTCCTCTGCCAAAGCGGCAAGCTTTGTCAACCCACCATAAGAGATAAAAACAAAACTGGCTGTATAAAACATCGAATCAACTCCACCTGAAAAAAATGGAGTGAAGTTTTTTAAATTAATAGCGGCAGCACCCCATGCCGTATAACCTGCCAAGATACTTAACAAGAAAAGAACAAGCAAAACCTGAAACCTACCCGCCTCCTTAACACCAACAAGATTCAGGAAAATAAAGAAAAGGCAAAACCAGAACGCAATGATGTTAAAGGGCATATTAAGCACAACACTTAAGTATGCCCCTATACCCAATAAGGCAAATACACCCTTCAAACTCAATGAAAACCAAGCGCTGAATCCAGCTATGGTTCCAATAAGCGGCCCAAAACCCCTCATTATAAAAAAGTAATCACCACCGGCTCTTGGCATGGCGGTTGTTAGCTCGGCCTTACTCAATAAGGTTGGGATACACAAAACTCCTGCTAGGATATAAGATAGGATTACAGACGGCCCGGCTTTAGCAAAAGCAAGCCCTGGAAGAATAAAGAGCCCGGAACTAATCATAGTTCCACTGGCTATACAAAATAAATCTAAAAGATTGAGTGATTTCTTAAGTTCCATATATGCAAGGATTATATACTAAAATCAAGAAGAACTCTAGACTTTTTTACAAGAAGTGTATAGGGCAAAGGGTTAGTCTCCCATGACCTTTACGATAACTCTCTTTCGCCTTCTTCCATCAAACTCTCCATAAAAGACCTGCTGCCATGGGCCAAGGTCAAGCTTACCCTTTGTTATAGGTAGGGTTACTTCATGATGAAACAGAATACTCTTAAGATGGGCATCGCCGTTGGTCTCACCGGTCCTGTGATGTAAATAATCTCTTTTAAATGGAGCTAGCTTTTCAGCCCACTCCAGAAGATCGTTTTTTATACCATCCTCCTCATCATTTACAAAGATCGATGCCGTTATATGCATAGCACTTACCAAGGCAAAGCCCTCTTTAACCTGACTTTTTTTGACTATGGATTCAATAGAATCAGTTATGTTTATAAATTCCTGCTTATTCTGTGCATTGAACCACAAATATTCTGTTAAGCTATTCACTTTAACCTCCGGATTCATTTATTATATTATGTTTTAAGGAATATATAGACGGTAATGAGAGATTGAATTATGAGGATTTATTTTTTGCTATGTAAGATATTCAAAAATGCGCCGACAATCTTTGGATCGAACTGTGTTCCGGAACCCTTCTTAATGATCTCTATCGCTTTACTTTTTGAGTATGCCTTGCGGTATGGGCGGTTGGATGTAAGGGCCTGGTATACATCGGCAATTGCAACGACCCTGGCACCTATTGGAATCTCTTCACGTTTTAAGCCGCTTGGATAACCTTTTCCATCCCACCTCTCATGATGATACAAAACTAGAGGGATAATATTATGTAGAGACTGAATAGGCCTTATAATATCTACTCCAATCTGCGGGTGCTGTTTAAGTTCACTAAACTCCTTCTTTGTTAATTTCATCTTCTTGAGTAAAAGCTTTTCACTAATTCCTATCTTACCAAGATCATGCAGTATTGCCGCCTTTTTAATATCCTCTATTTCCTCCTTGGGTAAATTCAACTCCTTTGCAATCTCCGTTGCATACCCAACAGTTCTTTCTACATGCTCTCCTGTATAGCGATCCTTGAGCTCTATCGTTTTTGCAAAGGCAAAGACAGCTTCGATCAAGTTCTGATTTGACCGCTTGGTAAGCCTATCAATTCTGTCTTTCAAGAATCTGATATCCCCCTCAGTCTTCCCCTTCTTCGCATTAGATGCCTTTTCTCTTTTTAAGTCCAGGAAGGAGTAAACCTTATTGCCACCATACTCTTTAACCTTTGATATAATTTGATCTGCTGTCTCTATCAAGTCCATACCCTTGGTCACCTTATCCTCGGGATACGATGTGACGGCAACACTTAGTTTCAACTTAACGCTACACTTTTTATTCCCAAAGTTTATCAGACTGATAGCATCGAGGAGCCTTTGCGATAATACCAAAGAGGTAGCCCTGTCGGTACCAGGGGATATAATGACAAACTCCTCCCCTCCAAAACGGACAACAACGTCATATTGCCTAACCATCTTCTTTAACTGCTTAGCAAGTTGTTTTAGAACCAAATCACCAAATTTATGACCATAGACCTCATTTATAGACTTAAAATAGTCGATATCAAGCATGATTACTGAAAGTGGATGTGCATATCTCCTGGCACGATAAAATTCAGCCTCAATAACCTCACCAACATAACGGTGATTATAAAGACCCGTGTGGGAATCAATTAAGGAAGATTGTTTTAGTTTCTTATTGGACGCAAGGAGTTCTTTGTTTAATACCTCCATTCTTCCTTGAGCACGTTTTCTCTCAATGGCATTTACAAAGATCTCTCCCACTATTTTAAGTAAGGCTATGTTTTCCTCACTCCAGGTTTTTTCCTCTTTAATAGAATCGAACCCCAAAAATCCTATCGGCATACCAGCGTAAACCATTGGAACGCATACAACAGATTTTACAGAACGAGACTCAAGAAACTCTTTTACCTTCTTGGCTTCTTTTGGAAGAGCCTTTAAGGAAGGAATATAAATAACATCCAGGTTTTTGAGCGTCTTAGCAAACCATGGGAACCTTCTTTCAGACATACCCTTTAATTTGGAAATCTCAGGAGTAATACCTTCAGCGCACCACTCATGGGTATTATCAGCCCTGGTTAGGTCTTCGTCAGCCAAGAAGACATAGCTTCTATCCACCCTTGCAAATTCACCTATCCTCTTTAGCGATGCATTTATAGCCTTGTCTATCTCGTCTGTCTTTATATTGATAAAGTTGGTAGAGATGGCTGTAATAAGTTTTTCAAATTCAACCCTATAATTTAAGGCCTCCTCAGCCTGCTTTCTTTCGGTTACATCCTCTACTATACCGTCAAAATAAACATCCCCCCTATCAAGCCGTTTCATTACTGCTGTAACCGAACCCCAAAACTTACGTTTTTTTAACGTCAAAAATGGAATTTCTTCATTTTTTATATAACCAAACTTTAACAGCTTCTTGCTTACATTATTACGTGCAGAGCTATCCTGATAAAGGTCGCTAACATTATATTTCATCAGCTCTTCCTTTAAATCTGCATCGAACATGGAAACCATAGATGGATTAACCTCAAGGAAGGTTCCCTTTTCGCCCGGTGTAGCCCTATAAACCCCAACGTTCAGATTTGTTACAAGGTCTGCGTACTTTTTCTTAGCAAGAAGGACCTTTTCCTCTGCCTGCTTTCGTCCTGAGATATCACGAACATACTCAATAACGCCATTAAGCTTTCCTGTGGCCTTATCGAACATTGGGAAAGTGTAAAGGTCAAGCCATCCGACAACCTTTCCATCTTTACCAGTTTTAGGTACTATCTCATAGGCTGGATAACCGGTTTTTATGGTTTGACGGGTAGGGCAAACCTCGCAGGGCTTATCTTCACAATGGTACGCCTCAAAACACTTCTTTCCAACCAATGGCTTCATGTGGGAATACCATTTTTCAATCGTTGGGTTAACGCGAATAATATTAAACTCGGGGTCCAAGATACTAATTCCGTCCTGAATACTTGCAAAAATTCTTGCTAAGAAACGCTCCCCCTCTCTTGACACTTCCTCTGCTTTTTTTTGTTCTGTAATATCATGCCCTATACCGATAATACCAACCACCTTACCATGCGCATCGCGTAATGGCATTTTTGTGGTCAACACACTCATCTTTCTTTTGTCGGTCTGCGAAATACATGTTTCCTCGTGGTTAATTAGTGGCTTACCTGTTT
>CAZOIE010000085.1:0-6414 GCA_964579905.1 uncultured Planctomycetia bacterium | reverse complement strand
GTTCCCATTTCCAGATATGGTCGAAATAACACAAATGATCGTCGAGTTCGAAGTTCTCGTGGCCCGTTACAGAACGATCGTAGAACGTCTCGAGGACCTTGTGAACGCATTTTCCCATGAACGCCTCTATGAACTCGATATCCGGCTTGATACGGTCGATGTAACGATATCTGTATTTCAAGGGACACTGCTTGAAAGTTGAAATGCTTGTGTATGAATGATACTTCATCGTTTTACCTCCTTTTTTTACATGTATGTCCCCGATTTTGAAAAAGCGTCGTTGATCCGTGCTGCAACATGTCCGTTGGATTTCCATATGAAACTGCCCTGTAAAACAAGCTGAATATGTTTGCATGGTTTTCCGGCGGGACCGGAATTGTACTTGAAGTCCTTGCATGTGCAGTGAACCCCTGCAAATGGGGATGTACTATCCACAGCGCACCGGACGCAGTAAGTGCGGAACGGCTCACCATGCTTTATGACCTCGAACACGAAGACGGTCCCCCCGTCCCTTTCATAACTCCCGATGGGCTCCACCTCGTAACCGGATGGAGCCTTACAGGTGGGGGAGGAACGCCCACTTACAGGAACATCCACTAGTTCTACCGGGAAGGCGCCATACGCTGCCCTCCTGTGCGAGATAAACCTTTCTAGAACTCGCCACATGTCCTGAGGGCGGCCGAGCCGGTGCTTGCATATCAGGAGACTCCCTGCCACAAGAGAGAGGTCATCCATTATGGCTCCTATCTGTATTTCATAGCTCGACTGCCTCCTTCTCAGTTCTGCTATCGGCAGTATCGTCATCAGGTATTCCAGTACCATGTTGGGCGAGATCATGCTCATTTTCCTGACTATGTACAGTGGTATTGCCCAGGGACCCACTATATCCGCATTATCGATGACACAGTCGAGTTCCTCACGACTCAGGGAATTCAGGGCCATGACGGAATACATAAAACTGTGCAGGTCCGAGTTATCCTTTACTGCACGGCTCCGGCAGTTGAGATAGTAATCCATCGCCTTAATGGTGGAGAACGCCATGCCGAACCAAAGGTTGGCGAGCCTTTCGTCATTCAATTTTCCTGAGCGATAGTCTTCTCTGATGTATATCCCCGGTGAAGTGACTCCTTTATCGACATACCTCTTCTCGTTCCTTCCAAACTCTACGTCGGACAGAAAGTGGATGAAGGGCCTTCCCCTCCTGAAACAGGGATTCTCCCGACGGTCATCCTCCCCTAACTCCATAAGCAAGCCTTCAATATTCGAGAAATATTCACAGAAACGGCCCGTGCTTCTTACCGGCCAGAGTTCCAGAAATTTATTTTTATCGATATATTCGACCGGGACCGAAAGATCCCAGATCATGTTCCGGTCCATTTCCATGAGATGCTTCGAGGTGTTGACGACCTTGTGCATCCGTTCTCGTAAGTCTTCTGAGATGTCGCCACAAAGGTCGGGTTGTGGCGTTTCTTTGTGGACAGGGCAGTGCTTGTGTTCCCTATTCCCTCTTAATTTCCCGCTACCGCAAGGGATGGAATGTCTTTCGAGTTCTTCGGGTTCGACATCGCCGGCCTTGCCATGTTCAATATCTATTTCCACGCGCTCCGGAAGAGGGGTTTTCCCGGCACCGCCTTTTCCCATGGACTTTGCGGCCTGAAGAATGGAAGTCCTCACGGAGTTCGGGGAAGATGTTGAATGAACGTACTGCCCACCAAAACTCGATGTGATCCCCAGAAGAGCCGTATGATCAACGTTATCTCCGATGCCGATTATGATTATCCTCAGGTTGATGCCCTTTTTCTTTGCGTACTCGATGACCTCCGCATCGGTCCCGAAGCGCTGCGAGGCATTCTCCTGCCCGTCTGTGAGGCAGACTATCCACGGCTCGCTGCCGCCGCCGGCTGCTAGGTCATCCACACCCGCTCCAATGGCGTCGTAAAGCGCAGTATTAGACCGGGATGAAAGTTTTCCCAGTGCATCGATAATATCATCTTTCGTTGCAGAGACGGGCGAAATGCTCACGTCCCTGTCAATGCTGTCGTCGAAGCTGATTAGCCCGGCGTGGTCATCCATTTCTATAGTGCTTTTCAAACTGGACGCATCCCTGAGGATATCCTCGATGCCTTTCTTTGCGCTGTCCAGTTTTCCTTCGTCCATTGACCCTGAGCGGTCAATTATGAAAAGAATTTGTTTTACCATTTCTTATCACCATTTTCAGTTGTTGGTGATAAGATGGTGGAGGGAGGATATTAGGTTTAGTATGAACCGTTGCGGAGAGGGAGCAACGAAAAAGAGGTGACAGAGTCAAAAGATAATAAAGGCTTACTGCCTAACGTTCAGCTTGTACTGTTATACGAGGGTGAGTAAGGCATGGGGTAAGGATTCAGAGGAACGAAAATGCAATGCCTCCAAGTGAGTACGAAGTAATCACGAAGAGTTCACTTGAAAAGAGACCACTTTATCTTGGGGGTGGTGAAAACTTTGTGATTCATAACCAATTTACTCGAAGGGAAATAAGGTTTGTCAAGTCCCGTAGTTCGTCCTTAGTTTCCAGATATAGGTTGAGAGAGTTTTGCTTATGGTTCGAGTGTTTAGTATGTATTTTGAAACAAGATTCGTACTCAACCCTGCTCCCTTTTTAGGGTGACCACTAGGGTTCGACCCAGAATTTTTACAGTTGATATATTGTTGATGTTTCTTCATCCTGCTGAGTTCTTCTTGTTTATTTGATAGCTTTAAAAACATCATCACTATTGATTCCATCATTCTCTTTATTTTTTTTCCCACAATATTATCGGTCGTTGCTCATGAATAACAAGATCTATATCTGATCCCGTTAGTCCTTGTGATTCTTCAACTACAGTTCGAGGTAACGAGCTCGATGTACCGCTTTACCGAAAGAAATATATAACGACGTACCAATAATGAGCCTAATGGTGGAGGATATAACCGTCTGGTACTTTCGGCAAGATAAAACTGAAGATAATCGAAAAATATTCGATAAGGAGATTGAAAAGGGAAGGTTGAGGCAAGGATGGGGTTATGAACAGACCAAACTTGATGTTTCAGAGAATGATTGGGTAAAAAGGGTGATTAAGAGCAAGAATCCCCTCAGTTCGGGGGGAAAGGTCGCACTGGGTAAGATATATGGAAAGCTCATACACATGACTGAGATTGAACCCGGAGATATAATAGCAATCCTGGATTGTCCTAAGAAAGACCAGTTCACGATAACAAAAGCAGTAGAACGGAATGGAAAGGTCTATGATTTCAATACCACCGGCCTGGGGGGTGTTGATGACTTCAAACATGTCATCTATATCGACCCTTCCAATAATGTCGTTGAAGATACTAGTGTATTGAATCGGGATGTATCAAAGTTCAATAGTTCTTATCAATCTCCACTGAAAAGGATTGCGAAATACAAAGATAAAATTCTGAAATTATATGACAAGGAAAACAAAAGCATGTGTGTACAATTCGATATCAGGTCTTTGGAGCGGAAGAAACAGATAATCCTATATGGCCCACCAGGGACAGGAAAGACCTTTGCAACAAAGAGCATCGCATATAGACTATTGAAGGTGTGAAGATGGGAGAAGAAGTATTTTGGATCGAGCATACAAGGGAGAGAGCAGGATTTGGGAAATGTATTTGGTGCCCAGTCCCCATAAAACCTGATGGTACCGTCAACCAGGGTGGAAGAACGTCAGGGTGGGATTTTCCCAAAGAAATGGAGAACGGACAGACCGTCATACATATCTCACATGATATCGGATTCGTCGGGATTTCGCACATTGAAACCATTTATACCAATATCTCCAGGGATGAACTTAAAACAAAACTCGAGGAATTCTATGGAAAAGATGATACTACCTGGCCTAAGACCTTCGATGATTGGTTGAAATCCAAGGAATTCCATTATGTATGTCTCAAGAGTTATGTCGTTTTCGATCACGCTATCAGAAAAAGCGATATGTATAATAAAATAAAGCAAATACCCTATTCAGAGTATGGTAAATGGGTGGTATTTGATAAGAATGGTAACATCAATCAATGGTATCTTCGAAAGGTAAGGGATGTCTTCTATAACAATCTAGCTCAGCTTGCAGATTTGCCTGTTGTGGTTCAGACCTCATCATCTGGATCGATCAATATTAATGTCGATACAACGGGGACCCTTTGTCGTAAGAAGCAGGTAATCCTCTACGGCCCCCCAGGTACCGGAAAGACATTCAAGACCAAACAGATCGCATTTGAACTATGCAAGGAGTGAATGGAATGGACCTAATGAAGGAGGGAGCACATTGACAGAAAATAAAAGTGTATCTGAGGACGGTGTAAAAGGACAGAAACCCGAAGATGTCACACAATACTATAATGAACTTGTAGAGAAAGGACGAGTGGAGTTCATCACATTCCATCCGTCGTATAGCTACGAGGAGTTTATGGAAGGCATTACCATAAACCCAGAGGTCAGTAAGAGATTAGCATATATGATAAAGGATGGTATCTTCAAGAGGTTCTGTGCCCGGGCCTTGGCTTGTGCTATAGGAAAGAAGAAAACTACTTGGTCCAAATATGGGAAAGATCCGAAGACCTTCAATGCTATGACCAAGACACATAACTGGGAAGGTATTTACAAAGAATATGCGGCCTATGTAAAGAATAAGCTCAAATCCAACCCCAAGAATGTCAAGGATTTCTGGAAAGAGGTCTGTGATGATAAGAAGAAACGCTTCCTTTTAATAATAGATGAGATCAACCGGGGGGACATCTCTAAGATATTCGGAGAGTTAATAACCCTTATAGAGAAGGATAAACGCCTTGGTGGAGATGAGGAGAAGGTCGCACATCTTACGTATTCATCCCAACCTTTCGGAGTGCCTCCAAACGTCTACGTACTTGGAACCATGAATACCGCAGATCGGAGCATAGCGCTATTGGATACTGCCCTACGTAGAAGGTTCGGTTTCCATGGAAAATATCCAAATGAACAAGCCCTGTTGGAACTGAAGGTGCATTTCGATATCGAAAAAGAAGATGAGATGGATAGTATCCTTGGCAAGAGCATCAAGAAATTGAAGGAGATAAATGAGAATATAAAAAAGAAAGACAGTGGTCTAAGCCGAGATAAGTTGATCGGGCAATCCTTCTTTTATCAAGTTAAGGATAAGGATGATGAGCCTGGCATCATCCAAGTATGGCAGGATGAGATATTTCCATTATTGGAAGACTACTGCTGGGGGAACGATGAGCAACTTAAAAAAATTATAGATGATGTGATTGTATCTGGTGAGGTCCGGCCACTGAACAGGAACGCTGCCAAGATTCTTCAATGGTTGAACGGCTGATGTGTTATCGGGTTGAAAGGGTATGACTGTTTCAGAAACTAGTTTAGCAGAGGAAATGAAACGGGATTTCCTAACCAAAATCATCAACGAGGAAAACTCCCTTGGAGAGTATAGGGCAGGTATCCTAGAGTACACCGATTTCGACGAAAAGCTTCTTGAAGATCTCCTAAGAAAGGATCGGACATATTTCGATAAACATTCCAAACCCGAACATCATCCTGGCCGGACAATGGTGAAGTTCGAACCAAGCCCCGACCTCCATCACGCCCGATTGATCAACACATGTTATGTCGGGGACCTTTGTCTTCCGTCAGGGAATCTTGTTCGATTCCGTCCCAAGACCAAAATTGATCCTCTTGTGCTTCTAAGATATTCGTCTGGCGTCCGGTGCAATGTGGAAAAACCTGTTCTTTTTTACGATATCAAACATCAGCCTAAGTACTTCGAAGGAAATACCTTCTTCGAGTTCCTGGCCCAGATCTTCCTTGATGAATTAGTAAAGCTTAGATCAAAGGGTTTTGTCCGAGAATATGTTGAGAAAGAGGAGAATTTGGACTTCCTGAAAGGAAAACTGAAGTTCAATAAACACATCAGAGACAACTTTGTCAGACCTCAGTTCCATTGTCACTATTTCGACCTCACTATAGATAACTTCTACAATCAGATGGTCCTTTATGCTGCCAAGAACCTTAACGAACTGGTGACCATAGATCGATTGCGGTACGAACTTCACAAGAATATCGAACAGATTAGGACCGATGTAACCCTACTCCCGCTAATAACCCCACACCAGGTCGGCCAGGTGATGATAACACCAAAGACCGAGCATTACCGGACGATCATCGATCTCTCGCGAATCATCATTAATAAGGTGTTCTATCAATATGAGAGCAAAACCACACAGATTGTATACAATTATCTGATCGATATGAACGCCCTCTTCGAGAAGGCCGTGTTCAAGATCTTCACCGAGGTGCTCTCGAAACAACAGTTCAAGCTCGAGGACCAGTCAAAATATTCCGGTAAGAAGTTCGTTAAGATACCTGCGGAAAAAGATATC
>CAZOIE010000084.1:0-6419 GCA_964579905.1 uncultured Planctomycetia bacterium | reverse complement strand
TTTTGTTTCATAAAGGCAGTTTTTAAGCTCGCCTGTGGATGTCAGTCTGAATCGGTTACAAACACCGCAATTATCCTCATGGGTCTTGATAAATCCCAATAGACCACCTTTACCGTTATCATAGTAGACGGCGGGACCTGAGCCAAGTTTTCCCATAAATTTCAAATCAAAATTTCTCTTACAGGTATCTATAACATCCTCTATTTTAATAAAATAATCTTCGTTCCATAGAGGGGTAACCTTCATAAATTCAATAAATCGTAGAGTAATCCCTTTTCTTAAAGCATAAGTCACAAAATCTACTATCTCATCTTCATTTACACCATTCATAACGACAACATTAAGTTTTATAGGACGCAAATCAAGCTCTATGGCTTTGTCTATGCCATCAAATATATCAAGGATACTGCCTTCTCCCGTAATGTTTCTAAACCTGTCGGCCTTTAATGTGTCAAGGCTTATGTTAATACGTTTTAAACCCGCTTTTTTTAACTGTTCTACATATCTTGACAAAAGAATACCGTTGGTCGTTAGGGTAACCTCCTCTACTCCATCAATATCTGCTAGATTCTTAACCAGGGTTACAATATCTTTTCTAATTAAGGGTTCGCCTCCGGTAATCCGGATTTTACTCACCCCTAAAGAAGCGGATATTCTAGCTATCCTTTCAATCTCCTCAAACCTCAACAGCTCTTCATGGGGCTTGTGAACTATCCCTGACTTGGGTATGCAATAAATGCATTTAAGGTTACACTTATCAGTAACCGATATTCTAAGATAATCTATAGTTCTTATATTGTCTATAACCATATCTAGTCTTTATTTGTATCGTCAATGTCGCCCTTGATTTCCTTTTTTGCATTTTTGAGCTCTTGTACCGACTTGCCCAGAGAACGAGCTATCTGTGGAAGTCGTGAAGCTCCAAATAAAAGTAAAATTATCAATAAAATTACAACAAGCTCAGCAGCTCCAAATCCAAACATAAAATCCTCTCCTTAACTTTTTAATCAACAGCCTAATTGCTTCACCAAGAACTTAACATCATCCTGGATGAATAAAAGGGTGGTTTCTGCTAGTGTAGTATAAAATTCAGTATTTGCATTCTTCTTTATTAGATTCGTAAATTCTCCAACCCAACTTGCAAGATATTTACTTATAAAAGAAAATTGCTTCTCTTTATACTGCCTTGCGGCTTCATTGTCTTTACTCTCAAGAGCCCTTATCTCTTTACCTGCAAGATAGTGCATAAACTCCAGCTCTATTGCTATGTGGTCAGGAATTTCCTTCATGGCAACATCCAATTCCTCCTTTTTGTAACATTCGCTAACCGCCAGCGTTGAATTCCCCAAAAGTTTTTCATCTGCATCTAGATAAACAGAGCCATAAGGAGGGGCGGATAACCTGAATGGCCCCACAAAGAGCCTAGAAAAATCAACTCTCAAAATTTTAAGCGCATCTTTTTGGGGAAGGCTTTCGGCTAATTCCAGGCATACATTGCCGTCTGAGGGCACAAGATCCCTTAGGCCTTTAAGCAGATCATCATCGGGCGGAAAATAACAGGCTGAGAGCATCCTATATGATTCCGCCCGTGAACGTATGGTGAATGAGTGTTTTTTTGTCTTCAAAATTTCTACTTTACACCTTTACAACTTTAACTCTTGTTAAAGCGTAAAAGGCTGTTGAACCGCTAAGACGGTCATAGTCCGCAGGAATAACATCATTGTTGTTTCCGCCTCTTGGCGCCTTGCCGAATTTCCTAGATGCTAGTCTTCCGTAAGCCCAGTGACCCTGGCCATAGCATTTAGCAATGGTTCCGGGCCTTGCCCCTTCCCATAAACTTGCCCGACAGGTAAGCTCTCCTGTTGGAGATACCAGTTTTATGCGGTCGCCATCCTTAACGCCTACAAGCTTTGCATCTAGCGGATTTATCTTTGCCACATCCTGCCAGGGCTTATCCCCTGGATCAAGATCTTTCAATTCGTGGTACCAGGAGCAATTTGCCGACCTGCCCTCTCGGTTAAGGCGCGATTTATAATCTACCAGCTGGAAAGGATACTTCTTGATATCGCCCCATACAAAAGGCTCTTCATAATGAGGCACAAAGGCTTTTTCGCCTCTTGCCTGGTATTTGCAAATCCCCAATACATCATCTATGGTTATTTTGTGTTTTTCTGCGTGAGATCCAAGAGCCTTTTTCAGAGTCTCACTGTAAAACTCGAACTTCTTGGTCATGGTTTTCATCTTACTCCATCTTTTCCTATATTTATACGGAGCGGAATTCCAAACCCCTCTATCGCGCAACTCTGCCCAACCGCTTAACTTATCTCCACCCTTATACTTTTCGGGGTCCCACAGCTTATGGGTAGCATACTTAAGGGCATAAAGGGCGAACTCCTTTTCGTTTGTCGGTTCTTGTCCGGTCTCTGGATCCTTATAGGTTTTATAGTGCCTAAGGAGATTATCAAAACCTCTTTCGGCCAGCTTCTCTGCAATAAGCCATGGGATCTCCGTCTCATCGGTTTTAACATCCCAAAATAGCTTATTAACCGGCTCAAGCAAGGTCACATGACGATATCCGTTTCCGTGAGACTTCACATAGCCCCACTTCTCGAACATATGATGCGTAGACGGAAGCAGTATGTCGCTAAACCAGCTAAGCTCAGCTGCATGGGTGGTTATATGTACGAGAAAAGGAATCTTGCTCAATGCCTTCTCCCAGCGGTCAGTACCCGGGCAGGAGAAGTTAAAGTTGTTCATATAGGCTATCGCGACCTTTATCTCGTTTGGATCTTCATCGATTATACCCTGGGCAGCATTATTTGTTACAACGGCGCTACCTGCCTTTCCCTTCTTTAAAGCAGGAAACTCCTTATAGCCTCTTTGGTCGATCTTTTTATGCTTCTTGCCTTTTTTTGCAATCTCATCCATGAAATCGTCTGGCTTTGGAAATTTTGATGTATACTCCTTATTCGCCTTAAGTGTGCCGCCGATATTATCCACCGAGCCAACCAGGCCGTTAAGAGCGTGCGTGGCCATAGCTGAATAACCACCCCTTACCTGCATAGAAGGACCTCCGCCTACCCAACAGATAGCATGAGGTGCTGCCTTAGCAAATTTTACAGCCACCCTTTTTATCTGGTCTACATTAAGGCCTGTCCTTTCAGCCGCCCATTTCGGGGTCTTGTCCTTAAGCTCAATATTCCACCACTTGAGCAATCCATGGCTATGAACTTCCTTAAAGGTCGGGCCTGAGATGTTCGTTCCTTCAATATCCACTGAGAATTCCTCTGGAACCGTTTTGCCGACCTCAAATTTCTTAACCGGGGAATTTTCGTCAAAATCCCCTACGAAAGGTCTGTACCACAATCCCTCTGTCAAGATTACATGCGCTATAGCAACCGCTAAAGCCCCATCTTCCCCCGGCTTAATAGGCAACCATTCATCAGCCTTGGTAGCACTGGCAGAAAGCCTTGGGTCCACAACCGCTACCTCAGCGCGGTCAAGCATATCTCCCCAGGCGCTAAGGTAATAGGAAACCTGCCTGTTGGCAGCGATAGGGTCTGCACCCCAGAGGATCATATAGCGCGTGTTCTTGACGTCATATTGCCTGTAATCCCATAACCCCTCTGTATAGAAAGGCCCAAACTTCTCAGCCTCCGCACATATCGCGCTATGGGAAATATTGTTCGGAGAGCCTATGATTTTTGTCATGCGATCATAAAGAACATCTCGCATATATGAATAACGTCCCCGCATCAGCATATACTTGTAAGTCTCCTTATCTCTTCTAAGCTCCATTATTTTATCCGCTATAGTGTTAAGTGCTTCATCCCAGGTTATAGGAACAAATTTAGGCTCCTTGTCGCGTCCTTTTTCCGGGTTGGTACGCTTCATCGGAACCTTCAGCCTGTCGGGGTCATAAACCTGCTGTACTGCCATATGCTGACGCGGACAACTGTTTCTTCCGTTGACCTTGGAATTAGGGTTCCCTCTCACCTTGATGGCCCTTCCATCAACAACATAAGCCTGTACAGAGCACCATGAGGTGCATCCTTGGCATGTTGTCGGCTTCCAAGCGCCAGATGCTTTAAGTGGAGCTTCCTTGGTTTCTGCGAAGGCTCTCAGTGTAGGTTTAAACATGTCGGATGCCGCTATTGTAACACCCGTTGCGGCCATCGTTTTCACAAAACCCCTGCGGGTCATCTTCCTTTTATGAATCTTCATTTTTACCACTCCTTTTGTAAAAATTTTGGGTTACAAAACCTGACCGCACTTTATATGCTTCCCTTATTTCTTTTATAGTTTCCGGGATTAAATTCCCTGATATAGTAAACCTTGGGTTCAGTTCCAAGATGCTCCCTTAATCGAGTCGGCCTATATTTCCCAAGGAGTTTATTAACCTTGCTATTTGCCTCATTAAGATCACCGAATATCCTGGCATCAGCCGGACAGCGCTCAACGCAGTAAGGAAGAAGTCCCGTTTTAAGCCTGTGGTCGCAAAACGTACACTTTTCAACTATACCTTTATACCGCAACCCGGAGCCCTTCAAATTCCTCTCCCTGTCAGGGTTATAATATGGCAGCACCCTGCCGTTAACCTTCTTGGCCACCACTTCGGCCGACTCAGTAGCACCTTTAATAAGCTCCTCTTTACTCCTCCAGAAAAGGTGAGTCTTTTTGTTATTACGCGAAATAACCACATATGGGCAGGCGGCTATGCAACTTTTACAACCGATGCACTTGCCTGGATTGTGCATGGTTATGCCACCGTCAGCCTTGTGCATGGCACCTGTAGGACAAATTCTCACGCAGGGAGCCTTGCGACAGTGATTACAGAGCGTGGGACGATATTCATATCTTACATTTGGAAACTTTCCAACAGTCTTGCTAATACGATAAGCCCAGGAAAAACCCTCCTGCACATTATTCTCATTCTTACAGGCAATGGTGCAGCCTCCGCATCCGGTACACCTATGAAGGTCTATAACCATGGCAAGTTCTTTTTCTTTCAGGGAGGTGGTTTTAACAGAGGCTCTTGAAGTTCTGGGAAGTGCTGTTGCAGTCACAGCAGCGGCCAATCCCAGCCCACCTAATTTAAAAAAGTCCCGGCGGGAAATCTCCCTTCTCTTTTTATTGGCGCTTGTATTTTCTTTTACCTTTTTCATGAACTCTACTCCTTTTTTTAAGGTGGGTTCGCCCTATCTTAGAATGTGGGCACTTGCCCGCCAACTACAACAATATATCGCATCGCAAAAATACCTACCAAAACTAAAATTGATGCTAACATCTTGGCCTTAGGAGTTACCCTGTTTTTTAGAAGTAGGTGGACAGGAAGAGCTATTCCAAGGGCAATCTCTATGGCCCAGAAAAGAAAACTATACTGGCCGATTACTATATGCTTAGCCATGGCCACCGCCTCAGCGCCACCGTTAAAAAGATTCAATATCTCAACCAGCACCAATCCTGCTTCTAAAATAAGTAGCCAGGCGAGGAGTTTGCATAAATAAGATGAAACCGACTCACTATTTGACAATGCCGATAAAAGCATTACAGCTGCAATACCAGAAACCAATCCCCCTAAAAGAAAAATAGGCGCCATTAGAGCAGAGTGCCATAACACCCTTCCCGGTGCCTGACCTAATAAAACAGCGGTATAGCTTCCCACAAGCAAGGCAAACGGAATCCCAAGGTATCCGAATTTCCTTGCCTTAGCTTCATCCCCGCTCTTAAGAAACCAGGCATACGCTACACTTATAAAAAAGAAAGCATTCAAAAACCACACCCCCCAGGAAAGTGCAGACCTAGGATTAAGGGAAATTAAAAGTCTAAAAAACCTCAACGGCTGACCTAAATCAATCAAAAGAATTAACATGCCCAAAGCAAGAAAGAGGGGGGCTATAACTGCAGCCATTGGCGCCAAAGGCTTTAAATCCTTCCTCCAGTAATTGGCAACCACAGAAAGCACATAGCTGCCTGCACTCAAACCTCCAAGAAAAAAATATGCAGCAATCATCCAGTCATAAGACATGTGTTCTATAATTTTAAACTCGTTCACCCTTTCACCTCCACTGTTAATGGCATCCCGCCATATATATTTATTAGGTCATCTTTGATTAACCTAAGTTGAAAGATTGGAGCTTTCTTCTCATATATAAAAAAATTTCTAATCTTACTCTACGTTAAAAGTCGACAACGTAGTTAAGCTTGAACGTATAAACATCTTCTCTGCCAGACTCCGTAGGAAAGGAGACCCAGCTCTCAAAGAGTAAATTATTACCTATATCATATATGAAACCAAGGCTTGAAGTAACGTCATCACCGTCATTTGTTTGTATAATATCGCTTCGCAAAGTAAGATCTCTATCAAAGCATTTAATAGCTTTGTCTATCCCGGCAAACACGCCTTCGTTATCGTGCTG
>CAZOIE010000083.1:5001-6420 GCA_964579905.1 uncultured Planctomycetia bacterium | reverse complement strand
GCAGAGGTAGCTACAACGCGTACACAGGAAGAAGCTACAGAGCTGGTGGCTAAGAGAGCTAAAAAGAGAGGAAAACTGAAGAAGAGGTTTAAGGGATATTTAGACAGGGTAAGAGAAGTGTCAACTAGTTCAGCTGTCGATACCAGAAAAATTCTACTTGAGAATTTTGCACCAATAATCCATTCATTCAACAGAAATGTTGAAAACTTTATATTAGGAGATCTTATACTTGAACTTGAGTCAATAGAAATATTTGATATTACTTATGAGCGGGATTTTAATGTACCTCTAATTTCACAGGATGTCTTAAAGCAGTTTGTGCATTCAGGCGTAAGAGAGGGTTTTGTCGAATTTGAGACATCACTTGCGATATTGGAGTTTTTAAACACTCTGTGCTCAGAGATTGATAGGTTGGATGAAAAGGGGCAGAGAAGCCTGTTCCAAGACCCTGAAAGCCTTGAGCAGTTTGCCAATGAACAGGGCATAGCGTTAGATGAGATTGCTAAAAAGAGAAAGGAAGAATTTAGAAAAACATTGAGAATTTCTTTGGAGCAGCTTCGATACTTAAGTGGTGTTGCCCAAAGGCTGGAGAAAGATGAAAAAGCAAGGTTATTGGCTGATTTAGAAGTGATAGAGATTTCTAATTTGACTTTATTAGAACAGCTTGCCAAAGAACGCGGTATTGAGTTTGATTTAAGAAAGATGTTGTTAGATGAGGATGATAGATTAGAAGATTTGTTAGACTTACTAGGGGAGTATGTAAATGAGCAAGAGGAGAAGCTGGAAGCTGCCCTAGATTCCATTGAATTTGCCTGGGACGATATGAGGCTGGCTGTGCGTGTTGCATTAACCGGGGATGTAAGCGGAATTCCAACAGCAAGGCGTGCAGCATTGCCGGGTGATGTGACTCAGGAAGTATTTGATGAATACAGCGATGTTATGATTGAATTTAATGATGCAGAGGAAGAGTTCGATAATCTTATAGCAGAGGGTAAGGAGCCGGCGGTCTTCATGATAGACGGTGATTCCATAAAGAAGCGTAATGAGGCATTTGGCAATAATATCGTAGACTGGATGATTAAAGATATGGTTGATGTGTTCCTTGAGGTGGCGAGGTTCTTTAAGATAGGCCCAAACGGTCTTAACATGAGGATATTTAGAAGGGGAGGGGATAAATTCGCCGGTATCTTTGAGGCTGACGGTGTAGATGAAAATGCTATAAAGGCTATAGTTGAACTTATGCGCATGGGAACACTTCTGAGGGTAAGGGCAAATTACGGCGTCTTCAATATAGATAGGGAAAGTCTCGGTGCCAGAGAGCAGGAGGTTCTTAGGCTACTGGAGGAGATAGAGGGAACGATGGCAGATGATGAAGCCTTTATTGTTTCATTCATCGAGAAAAACGGTTACTCCGACAAA
>CAZOIE010000083.1:0-4991 GCA_964579905.1 uncultured Planctomycetia bacterium | reverse complement strand
GATGTTCTAGAGGATAAGATAGTTGTTTTGTATAACAAAAATAGGCCAGAAGAGGTTGAGGCGCTGAAGGAGAAAATAGGTGTAACCCTTACCGAGGAGGTGGGTGATAAGTTCGCGCTTACCGGTTCCATAGGTGTGGTTAAGGCTGATTCCAATGTGCGTGCTGCAATTGCTAATGAGCTTAGAAGAATCGGAAAGCTTGGTGATGGCGAGGCAAGGATAAGGCTTGCCCATATAATGGGTGGTGCTAACACCGCGCTTGCCATAGCAAAGAAGGAAGTAGAAAAACGCAAGGCCCACCAGAAGGCTAAAGGCGATAGGGTGCATGTCCTTTCTTCATCCGGGGATTTAAGGATAGATGAATGGTTCCAGGGAGCAGATGGCATTGCCTCAATATTCCATGAAGATATCCAGCAGGAAGAGATTCAAACAGCCTTTGATGAAAGCGAAATCCCAGATAATGAGCGGGATGTTCAGGTTCCAACGGTCTACAGTGATGCTGCCCTGAGAGAGAAGGTATACTCAAATCCAAGCGGAATAATTTTTGCACTGGATGCGCTCTGGGGACATGAGAGGTTTGATGAGTTTGCAGCATTTACAGAAGAGACGCTTAAGAAACCCCACAAGGGTTGCAGCGAGTTAAAGGGCTGGTATAAGTTCGGAATGCTTAACGACGCCCTGCCGAAAATGATGCATGATGCCGACTGGGTAATCAGGCTCTTCGGTTATGTAGTCAACGCAAGGGTAAGGGAGCTTTTTAATAGCGATGCATATGAGGTGTATATAGCCCGTGCTCCACCGGGGCAGTCTCCTGATAGATTTTTGGTTTGGATTACATCAAAGGATGAAGCTAGACATAAGCTTTCCATAGATTCTCTAAAGAATGACCTTCCAATCCTTCTTGAAGATGTAGCAGAAGAGATAGCAAGCTACAGTATTCGCGCCTCCCTCCAGGCAACGGTAGTGCCCATTCAGGAAAAGCCTCCTATGACATTTGGACTTATCGATAGGCTGAGTAAGTTACCGGTAGATTATGATGAAGGGCTTGAAGATGGTGAAGACAAGAAGATGTATCAGCCAGTGTTGAAGCCATTTAAAGAGGCTATGCTTAATACAGGCGAGAACGTGATAATAACAGAAGATGAGCACAGAATTGTTGTATATGATGAAGAAAATGCACATATTGAAGATATGGAAGCAGCGCTTTCAAGATTTATTGCATTAAGGCGGCAATATGCCCTAAAAGCACTTGATGGTGCAATGCCGGAGGAAACAGAGTATTACCACGGTACGCTTAGAGAGATTTATGCCGATATTGTAGGCCTGGATAAAAACCTCCCCTTCTTTGAAGCCGTAATTCCGGATGAAATGTCGTTTGTAGTCGCAGAGAAACTGATAATAGAACAGATAAAGAACCGAAGAGCAAAGCGCTTAGCCGAAATCCAAGAGAGACTTGAGATTAACTGGAGGAGTGTATTTGGACATGCCCTGCTTGATGAGATGAGGCATATGTTGTCAAAAATTTCCGGGATAATTTATACGCTGGAGGAGTTTATTGATATTCCAGATATAGAGCTTCACAGGGAACTTATCGATGCGCCTATTGAGATAAGTGATGAGGAGAAGAGTAAAGCGGAAACAAGAAGGGATCTGCGTGGGTTGCCTGATTCCGATATACAAGCGCCACAGCTGATACCGACACAAGAGGTTATTGCTATGTTTGAGAGGGCCTTGTTAGCTATAAGGGCGATAAATGAACACCTTGCACTTTTGGATTTAGAGGATGAAAAGGTAAGGTTAATTATAGGTAGAGAGGGTCAGGATGCCGAGATAAAGCATATAAGAGGGTTATTTACCCTGTTAAACAGCCTTTTGGATAGAGGGGAGTTTAAGCTAGCGGCAGATATTCTTGAGGCTCAGGTTGAGTTTTTGCAGGAGGAGCAGCACACAAGAGCCGTTTCAATTGAGGATGCATGGAATGGTTTTGTTAAGCGCATGGATTATAAGACAGAACGGCCTTTAGCGGGAGAGAAAGAAGAAATAAGAAGATTTTGGAATTCAGCTGATAGAAGGTTAAGTTTTAAGGTTAATAGCCTTAATCCCTATATATCTGTACACCCGGTATTGCTACAGCGTATCTTTGGTGAAATGGTAAGCAATGCCGCAATGAAGAATAAGGGCCAAGAAGACCTTGAGATACTAATCAGCGTAAATGACGGTTTTAATGATGAAGGAAAGCCACAGCTGATAATTACCGTTGAGGATAATGGTAAAGGTATACCCAGAGAGATGCGTGAAATCGATAACGGTTCTGGCAGGCAGAGGCTGTTTACTCTGGAAGGAACAACAACCGGAGGCGGTGTGGGGCTTACCGAGGCATACCTTATAGTAAGCGATGCTAATGGGACGATAACAGCGGATAATAAATCAAGTGTAGGGAAAGAAGGAGCACGCTTTACCATAAGGTTACCTAGGTCTATTTCAGGTGAGATGAATCAACTTGCCAAGCAGGTTGCAATAAGACTGCGCGAGCATTATATACAGGATAGCCAGCTACTGATTCGGGAGCTTCTAAGAGATGGCGAGATTCAATATAGAGAAGGTACGCTAACCCTAGCTGAGTACGTTAAGGAGGTTGCAGAAAAATCAAAAATGGAGATAGAGGAATTGCTTAATAGTTTTCAGCCTGATGATTGGGAGGAGTTGGCTGTTTTGATATGGGAGAATGTAACCCTTGAGCCCTATGAGATTCGCGCAAGGTTAGAGAACTCACTGAAAATTCAAGGAGAAATACTATCTGAAATTGCCGAGGTAGAAGATAGAGATATTCAGGATAATTTCCCAGGCACTATCCTAGGAGATGATTTACCTAAGAAGCATGAACTTTTCAAAAGGATGAAAGCTATAGATACATCAAGGCGTATAAGAGAGCCTGCCGGAAAGGACGCAGTTATGTTTGATATATCTGCCCCTGGCTTTGAGACCCTGCTTAATAGATATATAGAGCTACCAGCGCAGGCGATCATTAGGCGTATTTTAGAGTTAGGCGGGACTCCATATTTATCCAACGCCTTTGGGCCTGGCATTATCGGAGTGCGATGGAGTAAAGACGGAATAAGGTACTTTACGCCTTTAACGGTTGATGAGTATGATTTTGAAAGGCTTGCCGATGAGACGTTCGGAAAGAGGCAGTCTGCACTGCTTCGTAGCTCAAAGTGGGAAGAGCTTGATGCGGACTTGTGGGATCAGGTGCTTGAGGAAGATAAACAGCTTATTGAGAAACTGATAAGCGCAGATTCAGATGAGCAGGAACGTCTTATGCAAAAATATCCGGATAGGATTTATCCACCGGCTAATGACCTAGAGGGTGAAGGAAGGAGCTTCTACGTGGAATTGCTCGAGCCTATTAACGACGTGAACAATGGGTCTATAGCGACAATTTCTGTTTTACAGCTAAAGGGTATAAAGCCTGAGGCAGATAATAAGGGTGAGGTACTGGTGCGCAATGTCGGGGTTGGCAAGAACATATCTGTAGATAGAAGAAGCTTTAGCCTTAATATAGAAAGAATAGATGAGCCGTCTGGCGGGGCAACCAAATCAGCTTCTGACTATGAACACAAGATTTATAAGGAACTGGCCCAGGAGGGCTTGGTGGCTTCTCCAATTGGAAGAGGTATTTACCATCAACTCTCCTTTGGTAAGGAGCAGGAAATGTTGGGACATATAGCACTTGGACTGGAGGATGTCGATACCAGGTTATCGCTTGTAGTCGATGAGGATATCGAGAGTGCATATTTGGGGATTTTTAACAAGAAGACAGGCGAGACTACTTTTGTCGGAAGCAGGGAGGATGAGGCAAAATTGATGGAGCAGATCGGTAGGCGCCTTAGAATGGAGCATGACTTAGGCTATGCACACAGAGCTATATTCTCGTTTGATAATATAAGGATACACGTTGCTAACGGAGAGTGGGTGGTTAGGCTTATTGATAGGGAGGCAACCTTGAGGCTTGGTGATCAACCAGAGATTGAGGAGGTGGCCTATCGTCTATTAGACATAAGCAAGGTACTGGCAAGGCTCTGGCTGGAAGATACAGGACCCCTTTCTAATCAGCTCAATGAGGCACTATTAAGAGGATACTTCAATACAGAAACCCCTCCAACACCTTCAGATTTTGACGGACCACGCGCACTATGGGGTAGGTTGTATATGTTTATTGGTGGCCGTGCTATTGAGGAGAATGACTGGAATGAGGGCCCGCTTTCATTACTCCTTAATGGGTTAGAAACTATCACAGTAAATAACAGGGTTAACAGACAGAGGGCACAATTAATGAATCTTGTTGCAACAGAGGTACCGGAGCTTGGGGGTCTGATGAATGAGACCGATACAGTAAGAAAAGCAGAAACAGAAACAAAAGCTACAGGCCAGACAATAGCGATATCCTTTAACACGCTTACACTTTCCTACGAGGATGACTCTAAATACTACATGTTTGATATTAGAGAGGCAATAGAACTTGCGCTTGGCGCAGGAAACAAGGTCTTGCTGTTCTCTGAGACAAGTACCGATGAGGAAATAAGGAAAAACCTACTTGATGCCGGCGTGCCGGAGATTTTACTAAGCAGCTTAGAGATTGTAGCTGGAGAAGAGGCCGTAGGTGAGATTGATAGGAGTAATTTAAGTGCATTGATTTCAAATAGGGATGATTATCCTGATATTCAGGATAAACTTGGGGCAAGTGAACAAACAGAGTATGGGATGCTTGAAAATCACAACATAGCTTTGCTGGAGATTCCCTCAATGCTGAGCGGGATAGTTTATCTAATGGTACAAAATGGTACCTTAAAGGTTGAGAATGCTAATGGTTTTATTTCAAAGTTGGTAGGCTCTGTAGCCGATGGACAAATACCCAATTACTATACAGCAACCCTTGATGCGGCAGACAAGATAAGGGAGAACCTGTAATGCCCAAGGAGATTTTTTTGTTT
>CAZOIE010000082.1:0-6658 GCA_964579905.1 uncultured Planctomycetia bacterium | reverse complement strand
GGAGGGCTTCACGATTTTGGGACGCTTGTAATTTCCATGAGGAATAAAGGTAATAGCATAGCGGATGTAGCAGAAACCTTTATTTCAAAGCGTGCCAAATTCATATTTTCCAGCTTTATATTTCTAGCGCTTATTTTGGTTGTAGGTTTATTTGTCTTCTTCTGCGCTAAGACCTTTGTTGCGGAGCCAAGGATAGTAATACCGACATTGGGATTAATTCCTATAGCGATGTTGGTTGGTTTTTTAATGTATACTCTTAGGATTAATAGTACGCTTGTTACAGTAGCAGGCGTAATACTGATAATTTTACTGGTGGTGCTTGGGCAATTTGTTCCAATTCAACTACCTGGCAACGCGCTTGTGATTTGGGGTATTTTGCTTTTGGTTTATTGCTTTATAGCCTCTGTGACACCTGTTCAGATACTGCTTCAACCAAGAGACTACCTCTCAGCCTTTCTTTTGTTTTTTGGAGTCTTTTTTGGTTATCTCGGACTTATCGTGTCAAGGCCCGATATCGATCCATCATTTTTTGTAAAAACAAGCGAGGCAAACCAGTTTATGTGGCCTATGTTGTTTGTTACCGTTGCCTGTGGTGCAATATCGGGTTTTCATTCTTTGATTTCAAGCGGAACCACCTCAAAACAGATAGCAAACGAGCGTCATGCAAAGAGGGTAGGGTACGGTGGAATGGTGTTAGAGGGTGTTGTAGCGGTGCTTGCCCTTTTGTGTATTGTTGGTGGCCTTGCTAATCGCGAAAGGCTCATGTGGCTATTATCAAGCCAAGGGCCTGGTCCAATCGGGGCGTTCGGTGAGGGTTTTGGAAATTTGACCAAAAGGGTTCTGTTTGGTTTTGGAGGTTTTTTTGCGATAACGGTATTAAACGTATTTATGCTTACAACGCTTGATACAGCAACCAGGGTAGCGAGATATGTAGCCCAGGAGCTGTTTCATATCAAGAATAGATTCATTGCAACCTCGATAATTGTAATTTCAGCCGGAGTGCTTATTGCATCCGGGCAAGGAGGGAGAATTTGGACCGTTTTTGGGGCATCAAATCAGCTTGTAGCGGCGCTTGCACTTTTTGTATTAACATGCTGGATGCTTTCAAGAAAGAAAAATCTAACACCTATTTTGATCCCGGCTATATTTATGCTGGTTACGACAGTAGGAGCTCTTATGCACCTGGTGCATAAGTTCTGGATGAAGGGTGATTTCCTCGTGGTTGCAATTACATTGGCACTCTTATTACTGGCTGGTTTCATGGTAATGGAGGTTTTAACTAAATTTATCAAAAGAGAGAAGAAGAATGGGTAGTATAATTGTTCAGAAGTTTGGTGGTTCATCTGTGGCAGACACAGAAAAGATAATGAATATTGCAAAGCGTGTGATTAGGTATAAGAAACGCGGTCATAGGCTCGTAATTGTCCTATCGGCACTGGGCGATACTACAGATGAGCTTGTGGAGCTTGCGGGTCAAATTACCAATGATCCACCTGAGCGGGAAATGGATATGCTTATCTCTACCGGGGAGCAGGTTTCGGTAGCACTATTGGCTATGGCTATACACAAGCTTGGCTATGAGGCGATTTCCTTTACCGGTGCTCAGGTTGGCATAGTAACCGATAATTCATTTACCAAGGCAAAAATCTTGGATATAAACGCAAAACGTATCCTTGAGGAACTAAATAAGAAGAAAATAGTAATTGTTGCAGGATTTCAAGGGGTTAGTCTCGATCAAGAGATAACGACGCTTGGTCGCGGCGGATCGGATATGACAGCGGTAGCCCTTGCCAAGGTATTAAAAGCAAAGCTGTGTGAGATCTACACTGATGTAAGCGGTGTCTATACAGCAGACCCTAGAATTGTGACAAATGCTAAGAAGCTTTCAAGGGTTAGTTATGATGAAATGCTTGAGATGGCGTCATTAGGTGCCAAGGTTATGCAGGCGCGTTCTATAGAGTGTGCAAAAAAATTCAATATAAAAATTCATGTAAGATCAAGCTTTAACAATAAAGTTGGTACGATAATCTCTAAGGAGGTTGATGAGATGGAGGATATAGTTGTTAGTGGTGTTACATTAAATAAAGATGAGGCAAAGATTACAATATGCGATGTTCCCGATAAGCCAGGAGCTGCAGCAAAGGTTTTTAAGAAGATTTCTGAGGCGAACATAAATATCGATATGATAGTTCAAAATATCTCAAGAACTAGAAGTACCGATATTTCATTTACGGTTCTTAAGTCGGATTTAGCCAAGACCCTAAAAGTTGCAAGAAAGGTTGCCAAAGATATCGGCGCTAAGGGAATTTTAGAGAATCACAATATCGCAAAGGTATCAATTGTTGGCGTTGGCATGAAGAGCCATTCCGGTATTGCTGCAAAGATGTTTGAGGCGTTTGCATCAAAGAAAATCAATATCGAGATGATATCTACCTCTGAGATAAAGATATCTTGTATTATTAATAAGCGCTTGGCAGAGGAAGCGATAAGAGCAAATCATGATAAGTTTGAAATATATAAAGTTAAGGTAATTAATGAATAAGACAAATCCTGAGCTTAGCAAGAGATTAAAATGCTGAGCTATTCTATTAGGCTTTTATCCAGCATATGTTCACTATAAAATGTTGAGCTGGGTTTGGCTTATCCACCATTATGGGTGAAGGAGCAAAAAATGAAAAATAAGGTTTTTTTGTATGATACCACGTTACGAGACGGGGTGCAGACAGAGGGGATCTCGCTCTCTGTTAACGATAAACTCCGCATCACGAAAAAATTAGATGAGTTTGGAATGCATTTTATCGAGGGAGGTTGGCCTGGGTCAAATCCCAAGGATGTGGATTTCTTTAGGGAAGCAAAGAAGCTCCGCCTCAAGAATTCAAAGCTCGTTGCCTTTGGAAGCACCAGACGTTCAAATGTCTCTGCTGGCAAGGACAAGAACTTAAAGGGGCTTCTTGAGTCTCGTTGCAGGTATATTACCATTTTTGGCAAGAGCTGGGATATGCATGTAAGAGAGGTGTTTCATATTAGCCTTAGCGAGAACCTCAGGATGATTGAAGATTCTATCTCATTCTTAAAGAAGAAGGGAGCGCATGTATTCTACGATGCAGAGCATTTCTTTGATGCATATATGGATAATCCCGAATATGCCCTAAAGACCGTTAAGGTTGCACAGGACGCAGGCGCAGATGCTGTAGTATTGTGCGATACAAACGGAGGTATGTTTACAAACAATGTTTCCAATATCATTAAGGTGGTAAAGGCTAATTTAAAGGTTCCGCTAGGAATTCATGCCCACAATGATTCAAATCTTGCAGTTGCCAATTCAACCGTTGCGGTTTTAGCGGGTTGTGATTATGTTCATGGTACGGTAAATGGCTATGGAGAAAGATGCGGCAATGCAGATCTTATGAGCATCGTGCCTATCTTGAAACTAAAGTTAAAGTATGATTGCCTGTCGGATACAAAGTTAAAGGAGTTGACTGAGGTTTCAAGGTTTGTTGCTGAGATTTGCAACATGAGACAGCAGAATAACCAACCCTTTGTGGGAGGTAGCGCGTTTACACACAAAGCAGGTGTGCATATCAACGCCGTTATGAAACACCCTAAGACATATGAGCACATTGAGCCGTCCTGCGTGGGTAACCACAGAAGAATTCTAGTATCTGAATTATCAGGTAAGAGTAGCGTATTGTTAAAAGCCAAGAACCTAGAGCTTGATCTTGGTAAGGAATCTCCCAAGACCAGGAAGATTCTAAAGCTTATTCAGGCCTTGGAACACAAGGGTTACCAGTTTGAAGCGGCCGATGGATCTTTTGAACTGCTAATGAAAAAAGCTCTTAAAAAGTACAAGCGCTTTTTTAAGTTGGAAGGTTTTAAAGTGATTATCGAAAAAAGACGCGATGGGAAGGTTATATCTGAGGCAACGATCAAGGTAAAGGTGAATAATATCCAGGAGCATACTGCTGCTGAGGGAGATGGTCCGGTAAATGCCCTGGATAATGCCCTTAGGAAGGCCCTGGTAGAGTTTTATCCCACCCTTTCAAAGATGCACCTTTCTGATTTCAAGGTAAGGGTTTTGGATGCAAAAGCCGGTACAGCAGCTAAGGTACGGGTTCTTATCCAATCGCAGGATGAGAAAGATGCTTGGAGCACGATTGGTGTATCAGAGAATATCATAGAGGCAAGTTGGCAGGCATTGGTTGATAGTATCGAATATAAACTTCTAAAGGATAAGCAATGAACGATATTAATCTTGATAGCGTATATAAACATGCTGAGGTTGAAGAGAAATGGTATAACATGTGGGTTGAAAATGGTTATTTTCACACTCAGTCAGACTACAATAAAAAGCCATACGCTATAGTTATACCACCTCCAAACGTAACAGGTATTTTGCATATGGGTCATGCCCTTAACAATGCCATACAGGATATATTGATTCGCTACAAAAGATTATCCGGCAGTGCAAGCCTTTGGCTGCCCGGTACTGACCATGCTGGAATTGCCACTCAAAATGTTGTTGAAAAGAAGCTTAAAGAGGAACAAACAACTCGCTTTGATTTAGGAAGAGAGGATTTTTTAAAGAGGGTTTGGCAGTGGAAGGAGCAATATGGTTCAACAATCATAAATCAGCTGAAAAAACTTGGTTCATCCTGTGACTGGGAGAGGCTTCATTTTACAATGGATGAGACCCATTCGAATGCTGTCCTTGAGGCGTTTATAAGGCTGTATAAGAAGGGATTGATTTATAAGGGAAACTATATCATAAATTGGTGCCCAAGATGTGAGACAGCGCTTTCCGATGAAGAGGCACAGCACAAGCAAGTTGAAGGGTCTTTCTATTATCTAAAATACCAGATAGAGGGAACCTCTGATTACGTTACTGTGGCAACTACGAGACCTGAGACAATGCTTGGTGATGTAGCTTGTGCGATCAGTCCAAAGGATGATAGATATAAAGACCTGGCCGGTAAGACAATAATCCTGCCGATTCAAAATAGAAAACTGAGTGTTGTTTTTGATGATTTTGTTGATCCTGAGTTTGGAACAGGTGTTGTAAAGGTTACACCTGCACATGATCCTGACGATTTTGAGCTTTCTCTGCGTCACAACCTTACACCCATCAATGTAATGAATCCAAATGCCACCATGAATGAAAATGCGGGAAAGTATAATGGTCAGGATAGATTTGAGTGTAGAAAGAATATATTGGATGAGCTCAATTGCTTAGGCTTACTTGATAAGACGACAAAACATGAGCACTCTATAGGCCATTGCTATAGATGTCATACGGTTGTAGAGCCAAGGCTTTCACGGCAATGGTTTGTGCGCATGAAGCCGTTGGCCAAAAAAGCGGCAGATGTTGTCAGAAAGGGAAGAGTTAAGTTCTATCCTTCCAGATGGACCAAGGTATACCTAAATTGGATCGATAACGTTAGAGATTGGTGTATATCAAGGCAGATATGGTGGGGTCATAGGATTCCGGTATATTATTGCAAGGACTGTATTACTCAGGAGGGTGATAATCTAAGTGATGAAACAACAAATAAGAAGGGTGTCATAGTTTCAAAGACAAAGCCCGACAAATGTCCCGATTGCGGCCAGGGGAGTAATTTGGTTCAGGATGAAGATGTCTTGGATACATGGTTTTCCTCATGGCTGTGGCCTTTCTCAACATTCAACTGGCCGAATCTAGATAAAGATTTTACGTATTTTTATCCAACCTCTACACTGGTTACTGCTCAGGAGATAATTTTCTTTTGGGTAGCTCGTATGGTAATGGCTTCTTTGGAGTTCATCGGAGAGATCCCGTTTAAGGATGTATACATACACGGTACCGTAAGAGATCAAACCGGTGCGAAGATGAGTAAGTCGCTTGGAAATATCATTGACCCGCTTGAGGTAATAGATGAATTTGGAGCTGATGTTCTTCGCTTTAGTCTTATATCGATAACAGCAACCGGTCAGGATGTATATCTTTCCAAGGAGAAGTTTCACTTAGGCAGAAACTTTGCTAACAAGCTTTGGAATGCATCAAGGTTTATACTAATGAATCTTGATAAAGAGGTTTATGTAAGGTATACGGGTAAAGTTATAAAAGATAATCTAAGCCTTTGCGACAGATGGATTCTTTCAAATCTCAGTATGATGAGTAGGAAGTTGAATAGCAGCCTTAAGAGGTACAATTTCAATGAGGCTGGGAATATACTTTATGAATTTATATGGCATAAGCTTTGTGATTGGTATATAGAGTTTACCAAGCCACACATTGAAAAGGTGGAAAATCAGATGAGGCTGGTTTTTCTAATAGATAATGTCTTAAGGATGTTGCATCCTTTTATGCCCTTTATAACCGAGGAGCTCTGGCAGAAATTCCCTCATAGGGGCGAGTCCATCATGATGACTGACTGGCCAAAACTTGATGAATCTCTCATAGATGAGGAGGCCAATGAGCAGTTTGGGCTTGTAATAGAGCTTGTAAGCGCAATTAGGAATATACGTTCACAGATGCAAATACCTCCTTCAAAGAGTATAGATGTAATTTGTGTTGCATCAAGAGAAAAAGATAGAAGGCTTATTGAGGAAATGCAGAATGAAATAAAGTTTGTTGCAAGGGTAGAGAATATAAAAATATCCCGCAAGCTTAAGCGACCCAAAA
>CAZOIE010000081.1:6113-6666 GCA_964579905.1 uncultured Planctomycetia bacterium | reverse complement strand
CTACTGTTTATTAAATCCAGAAACAATTATGAAACAGCTAGGATATTTACTGAAAGAAATGCAGATAGAATGATTAATGCTGAGAGAACACATGAGAATTATCAAGCAATTCGAAAACACGGTAGTGTAAGAGAGGCCTATGAAGCCGGAGCACTTGCTGAGAGCACTATCAATAAGGCGTTTTTGGCTATGGCTGTTTCTTATTTGGGGGATAATGGATTTTTGAAAGAAGCTGATAGATATTTAGAAGATAGAGGTTTTCCTGCTGGAGACAGAAGAGCTATTCTTGAAGGTCGTGCCGATCCAATTAATTTAGACGCAAGGGAAATGATAAACTCTTTTAGGAGTCAAGTCAAAGAATCTGCAAAAGCCTATATGGCTGGTATTGCTGCACCGCTTGATGAAGATACAAGAGAAGAATTTAATTCTCTGCGTCAGGCATTCGATAGAGCTATTGTTGGTGATGTTGAAGGTATGAATGTTAATTTACAGAAGTTTTACGGTCGTCAAATTTGGCGTTCCCTTGGTAAACCAGAAGGTAATGTAGAAGTGC
>CAZOIE010000081.1:0-6102 GCA_964579905.1 uncultured Planctomycetia bacterium | reverse complement strand
GTTAGGGTAGAAAACGACGGCTCAACATATACGCTGAAAGTAGATTCGATGAGCGAGGTAGCGGGCAATTATCAAAGAGGATATGTTGATCCATCGCATATAACAATTGAGGTAATGGACGGAGGCAGCATAGTTGTCAGGACGCCCGCATCAGCTGGGGTCCAACAGATCATAGAAAGCAATGTTACTATCAGAGTTAGTGGTGGAAAGCTTGTATTTGAAGGCGTGGGTAAAAGCGGAGATTTAGTAAATCAAAACATTACTATTGAGGTAGATAAAGCAGATGGCGTAGTTATAATGGGTAGTCGTGCAGAAACTGCAGAGGCTTTTGTAAGAGGTAAGTTCGCAGAAGCATTTAGATCTCAGATACGCGAAGATGCAATTTGGGATTTGGCTGGAAGAGTTGTAGGCAGACAGGAAAATGCTGAGACAGCTATAGCAAACTTTGCAAAAACTAACAACATGGTTATTCCGCCTGCGATGAAGGCAAGGTTACGTGAAGGTTTCGGAGAGCAGTTTACTGAATCACTCAATAACATAAGCAGTGAAAGTACCGCCCTTATGAGGATACAAGCTAATTATAATAACCATCTTGTTGCTACGGGTCAAGCTCCAGATGATTGGTATCAAAAACTATTTATGGACAAGGAGCAACAAATAGATTTAAAAGACAATAGCTCTATTGTTACCTTAAGAGATGTTACTGTTCCTTTTGCTGAGGGCATGGAGAGAACATCAGATATTAGGTTGACCAGTGACAATGTAGGAGAATTAAGTCGTCAGCTATTCCATAGGGTAAGTAGAGGAGGAACTTTTGACAGAGACAAGATAGCACGCAGCTTAGCGGAAAGTTTAGGACAAGAAGTATCAGAAGTACACTTTACAGCTGCAGATCGGATAATCCAAGGAAAGTTACCGAGCGGTTCAACTGTACGAGTATTGATCGAGCCTCTTAAGTTCGGTAATCGATTGACAGTTTTAAGAAACATTCTTAAAGATATTGATCCGTATCGTAATTCAATGTATTTATCCGAAGGCGGTAAACCTATAGAGCTTTCTGAGTTTGGTAAGCGCCAGCTTTCGAATTTGACCTCTTGGTATCTGGAAAACTATCGTGATGCCGGCATAGACGCTACGCAAACAGAAGATAATCTAAGAAATGCGCCTCGAGCAAGATTTAAAAATGTGCGTTCTTGGAGAAATCTGTTTAGGCGAGCAGAGCTAAGTGCGCTGGCAGGTTCATACAGGGCTAAAGAAAACCTGTTTGCAGAGATATTAAAAGGTTCCTCTTCGGATGCAGTGCACAAAGCCCAACAGCGCCTTAAGAGCGCAGGCCTAAGCCAGATAAATACGAAGCACAGGAGCGAGGTTGTCGATCTGCTATTCAAAGGTCAGGAGAACTTTAGCTCTACGGCAAGGAATGTAAGAGATAACTACAAAGACATTTATTCAAAATGGCAAGCATTCAAGACAGGTGCGCGAGCTCAAAGAGCAGTATTTAGAAGAAACCCATCGATGGGTGTACCGGATGTAGAGACAGCACTTGTTGAATATTTACAAGATTTACCTGAAAAGGAAATAGGGAAAATCTTAACTTCTCCGGAGGATATTGTAAAGGTCAACTTAGGTCTTAAAAAGAGCATTAAGTCGTTATTTATGAGGCGCAGTGCGTATGTAAGAGCTCCTAATGTACGCGTGCCAGAAGGCCTAAGACTTTTGAGTAGAAATCTTAGCGACGCTTGGAAGAATTTAAACGATAGGCAGAGAGAATTAGCAGAGGTTCGCGGAAAAAAAGAAGTAAGGCCTGAAGATATTAGAGAAGCTGAAGATGCAGTAGTTAGCGCCGAAAGAGATGTATTAGAAATAAGGCAGGGTTTTTCGGATGCATTGAGTAGAGGCAAAGGCGAAATTATTTTAATACGTGAAGACGGCAAGGAAGTAAAGCTTTTTGTTAAGGATAGACATGTGCAGCCATTCTTAGAAGCAGGTGAAATACTACATGACATCTCATTGTTATCACCTAATCTAAGAGAGACTATAGAGTTTACTGCTGATGGTAGATTTACATTTGATAGAGAAATTGCAACAGCTCGTGAACGAGATATTTTGGAAGGGTTGCAGAAAGAGTTTGATAGCTATGGCGGCGCTGATCGATATTTGGCTAAACGCGGGAGTTTCAGAGATTCAGATGTCTTTGCTCAGGCCAGAGAATTTATTATGGAGGGATTAGGTAATAGGGACTCTGGAGAGCTTAGGCTAACAAAAGAAGATGCAGTGAAAGCCGTAGCAAGGTTTTTGAAGATTGCCTTTAAACATATGAATACTAACTATGAAGGTAAATTTGCATATACAAGCGATAAGACTAAGGGACAACTTCAGATGGTGCTATCTCTACTGGGAGAGAATAGCGTTGGTCTTGAGGCAGGTGGAGGTAAGACTTTAGGTGGCGCTATGGAGATGATTGCACGCGGCCTTATCTTAAAAGATGTAAATCAGGTTTTGGTAGTAAGGACTGGAGAGGTAGGAAAGACATTAAAAGAATATAGGGAAAGCGGATTGTTCGAGTTATTCGGCATGAAAACAGCATCCGGTCGCAATAAGGAAAACGAAGTAACCTCTAACGTTAAAGATGTTTTGGAGAAGAATGACACAATCGTAATATTTGACCATGCTGGTTTTGGACATCTGCGCAACAGCGCTGACAGAGTTCTTTTAGAACGAATTGAAAGTCAAGATAGCATACGCATTGATGAAATACATGTTCCTTTATCAGATAGAAGTAGCTATATCATCGGTGGTGAAAGGGTTTGGGTAATTGATAGACTATGCGAATTGTTGGATGTAACCCCCGGTAAATTAGAGCGCATTTTAGAAGAAGCAGAAAAATGGGTTGAAGAGAATCTTGGTGGATGGGATAGTGAGGCTCGTAGATTTTCAGAAATATACGAAGTAAAAGAAAAAGATAGAGATGAAGTAATTGAGTCGGATGAGATTGCTGGTTACAGAAATTCTCGGACCGGTGAGCTGGCTGTAAATAAAAAAGCTGCCAGGGCAATAGAGGCAAGAGCTATGGAGCTTGGTTTAAGAAATGCAGATGGATTTAAAGTATTGGTTAAGGCTTACTTAGATGCGAAATATAGCCGATTTAAAAAAGACTATAATACTTTTAAAGAAGAGAATGGTATTGAGAGAATTATACCGGTTGAGAAAGGCGTTGATCAGCCAGACAGGGTTATTAGCGATGAAGCATTCCTTGCTTTCTTAGCTAGAGAGCGCGGTATCAAACTAAAAGATGTATATACCACCAAGACGGAAAATCAAGCTACCTTATCTGAAATCTTGCGCTTTAAACCCACTGCATCTGTTTTGGGTTATTCTGGTACGCTTGAAGGTGTTGAGATGATGATGCGCATGCAGTTGGGTAGAAGGGTGGATATCATTAGTGAGACAACATTTGATGCTGAGATTATTAAGATTGATGCTAAAGATAGAGTTGATCAGATTACAGGTAGGGTATCTGATGCGATAGGAAAAGGCAGAGGCATGCTTATTTTCTGTGAAAATCAAGATTTATTGGAAATGATAGAGGCTGCACTTAAGAAATTCGGAGATCAAGTAGAGGTAGTTCGCGGATCGACTTCTAACGACAGGATAGTGGAGTTGACTGATGCAGAAAATTATAGCAAGATTATTTTATCTAACATAAGAGGTGCTACTGGATATAGCTATGCAGATGGTAAGGTTGATAAAATGATGGTAGGTAGAGACCTTATTATTGCTGATGGAGAAAACTGGACAGTATCTAATCTTTATCAGGCTGTAAACAGAAATAACAGAGGTACATACAAAAATTCTGCAGATAGGGCTGATCGTTTTGTGTTCTTTAATGAAAAGACTTTCATTGATAGGACTTCTGAAATGGGCAGGCTTATGGAGACACCAAGCAAAGAAACGGGTAAGAGCCGTATTGACTTAATAAGAGAAGGGGCTGAGACTGCTAAAGGAGTGGAAAAGGATATTCTTTCGCTGTTACGTAACGCACATTATTTAGAGTTTACAAATAATTCTCAGGCATTGCTGCATCAGGCACAAGAGGCTGCATATTCCCGTCAATTGATTGAACCTTTGAAAAAGATGATTAGCAGAACCAGACCTGATTCTCAGGAGCGCTTATATCTACAAAGCAAATTCCAGGAAGTTATTCGGCATAAACGCTCTTCTAATATCGAGCTATCCGCCTACAGCATTGATGGTGCGATGAGGCTAGAAAAAATGCTAAAGGGCGTATCTAGCTTTTCTGTTCGTCTTATGTCTGAAATAGCCACTAGTAGGATAACGTCATCTTTTAGCAAAGTTGAGGCTAAGCAATTAAGACAAAGCGCAAGAAAGGTTTTAGATGAATATGATAATTTGACAGGTTCAAGAATCTCTATTATGGAAGCAAAAGATTTAGTTGATGTTGTTAGAGCATTAAAAGATTATAAGCGACACATCTTATCAAGTGAAATTCAGGTTGAAGGAGATATTACCCAGCACAGAGAAACAGTCAAAATGCTCGATGCGGTGATAGAAAAGATTAAAGCAGGCCGAGAGCAGGCCAGAGAAGATCCAGTTTTAACATTGCAAGAAAAAGCGAAATTATATCGCGATTTTGATGAATTTCTTCTTTCCAATGGAGAGCGCGGTTCTCCTGTTAAGCTAGCCAGAACATTAGCGCAATTCCTGCCGGCAAATGATCCTCTTGCTGATGTCTTTAATGCATTAGCACAGAGATTGGAAGATAGCCCAGTTGCACCATCTTTAGAATCAGCCCAAACCATATTAGATTTTACTAATCAGCATATTATCAATATCGACACAACTCAATTTAATCAGATGCACCCTAGTGAACGAGAAGATATGGCTAATTTTGTCATAGGTTTAATTATGCCGAATATGACCTATGAGCGACTTAGTTCAGCCAATGCAATATTTAAAGGATTAAGTGAAGAACAACAGCAAGAAATAAACAGAAACCCATATATAGTCAATACGTTTTTACGTAGTCCGGAAGGGTTTATCTTGGCGATGGTTAGGCCTACCTTTAAACCGTTTGCCTGGGCGAAAGACAAATTAGCCAGAAGAAAACTTAATCGAACCTTCTTGCCGGATGAAATAGAGCAATTTGTTGTAAACAATAGTCTTAATCTAACATCGAGACAGCTTTCCAAATTAGCTAAGAAAAAACCTGATGAGCTTTCTGAATATGCTCTAGACTTGTTTGTTAATATAGCTGGTAGAAGACCAGATTCACTTTCAGAGCTGGAGACATTCCAATTTCATCTACTAAGATTGAATAAAGTACAGACACAAGTTGATGTTTTGAATAAGAAATTGAGAAAGCGGGAAAAAGTATCTAGAAAAGATTATGAGCAGGCATACCAGCCTCAGTTAAGCTGGGATCAATTCCAGAGTTTCCAGGAGCAGATAGAGGTTCTCAAAGAATTAAACTTACTCGATGCCAAGACTACGGCAATTCAGATTTTTGATCTAGAAAAAGAAATAGATAAGATAGAAAAAGAAAGAAAAATAGAAGCCCTGCAAATAAAGTTGGGAGAAGCAGGGCCTGCGGGCAGAGACGTTCTTATTAATTATTACAGAAGTGAGATTGCGAAACTCAGGAAGGAGAAAGAAGAAATAGGAAAGCGTTCTGTCTGGGGCGTGATGGATTGGGCTCCTCCGATAGGAGTTGGCCTGCAGTTTTTCTTCAGTGATAAATTGCCTGGTCCGTCTTTTTCTATGCTGGAGCCCTCAACTGCTGTTTGGGTTTTAGGCGGCGCACTGGCTTTAGCACTCGCTAAGCCTGTTTATAAAATATATAAATACTACATCAAAAATAATGATGCCTTTACCGTAGGAAGGCTTATAGGTAAATCACAAGATGGTTTGGATGTCTTACGTTTAGTTGACATGGTAAACGGCCAGCTAGAGTCTGAAGATCTTGCAGTAGCAATAAGTAAAATCTTATCAGAAGAAGGTCCGATAACCCTTGAGGTTTTACAAGATTACTCTCCAAAAGTAGTTGACGATATAATTAAACTTATTGCTCCGGCGTCAAAGCGC
>CAZOIE010000080.1:6330-6684 GCA_964579905.1 uncultured Planctomycetia bacterium | reverse complement strand
TATCCTCATACTCCTCTGTGCTTGGTCCAACTGTAACATCCTTACCAAACACCCTTTTAACTGCAGATCGAGCAGCCTTTCGTATGGCATCCTCTCCTTTTATCTCATCAGGAATAAAATCTCCTATCCTGATAAAAATATTACTCGCATTTACCGGTGGCTGCTTTAAGTGTAATAGCATAAACTCTCTAAAAGCAACTACCCTAGGGTCACTTGAGTCCAAAGGCTTTAATCCCCTGCCAATTCTATTTAATCTTTCCTCTAAATCCTTTTGCTCTGCAATGCTTGTTTTAGGATTAACAAGTAAAAGCCTGGGCATATGCCCTTTAGGCAGCATTCTTTCATCTAAATAGT
>CAZOIE010000080.1:0-6320 GCA_964579905.1 uncultured Planctomycetia bacterium | reverse complement strand
AGGTGAAACTATTACCCAGCCTTACCACATATTTAAGCATAAGGATGTGGTAAAAGTTCTTTCTCCACCTCATAGGCCATAGGGTTTCAAGGTTACCCTGACCAAAGGCAATTATCATATGCGAACGCCTAAGCTCTGCTTTACATTCCTCAGTAAGGTGAGTGGGTATGGTCCCATAATAGCGGGATCCGCTTGAAATGGCCTTAACTCTACTACCTATATCCCCATATTTCTCAAAATACTCTCCTCTTAAATTAGCCAGCCTGAAAAGTGCGGGAACCTGCTGTATACCCAACACTCCTTTAGCACGCTCTCTTTCTGCGCTAGAAGATTTAAGCCTTATAAGATTTAAAAGACAGCTTAGCTCATATCCAGTGGCATCATTTATCACGGGGATATCCCTGCCTATAAAAGTTACATTAAAGTCATTATCTAATAAAAACTCAACCATAAGCAGTTCTAAAATATCCTCCCCCGCGTTATCAAAAAATAAAGAAGCGACCGGACGAACCCCTGTATCTTGATAGTACCATCTGCCCTCTATTATATCTTGAAGCATGCTGTCCAAGTTAAAGGGTTCACTTAGACCCTGCTGAAAGACAGAAAGAATCTCCTTTAATATAAATTCTCGTAAACCGTCTGCACCTAACTCAGTGATAATGGTTAAGTATTTCGGGTCCCCGAAATCCATTCTGTTTCCCGCAATGGTAAAAAGAGAAATTGTCTCAAGCTTTGCACGTTTTGTAAACAGCTCTTTAATAAATTTATCTCTGCCAAACCATGTAAACCCAGGCAACATCCTCATATCCCTTGCTTGAATTAAGCGTGTTATCACCTTTTCCTTTTCCTTCTTCTCCTTATCACTCATATTCAAATATTTCTCATATTTTACCTGAGCGGTTTCCCCTTTCTGATTAACCAGATTAGCTATTTCTTCAAATGCCTCAGCACCCTCGGGAAATTTGATCTCTCTTCCACCGTCATAAACCCAACGTACAATCTTTCTCAAGTCGCCAAGTATAGGTAAGGTGTTTTCCCTAGCCCTTGTTTTATCGTCTCCGTATGAGTCTTCATACCTTCCATCCTTTTCAAAGTTGCATTCGGTAAAGCAGCTATGTACTGTCTCCTGCAGGGCATCATATACTATCTGTACTGGATGGTTTGTGAATTGCGGGTCGTGTACAGGCAAATGGTGCTCTACCAAGAAATCTATCGCTCTATGCCAAAACCCCCCTTCCTCTAATATATCCTTCTTAGAGCTAAGCATAGTCTTAACCAGCTCACCAAACTTAAGCTTTAAGTCTCCTCCTATTTTTTCATATGAGGAACCTTTTTCCTCAAACTCCCACCTTACAGACTCAAAGCCCTCACGTAAGTCTTTAAGAAGATCAACTACAATATGATCATGCCGAACACGGGTACTGTTTTTTTCAGCGAAAGGATATTTCTGTAAAATATCTGTCATTTTGCGTATGTGCTGCATAATGAACTTAAATTTTTCTTTATCATTAAGCTCTCCGTCAACCTCATCCCATAACTCAATATAAAAAACTGATAGCTGTTCTACATACGCTAAGAAATCAACTCTATAAGGATGCTCTAGATCTATCTCATCCAATATTAGCTTTGCTTTATCAATAAGTTGACCTGTCACTTTACCTGCTGATAAATCTGCCTCAAATATCATTTCAAAGATCTCTTCAAATAATTCAAATACCCTAGTCCTACCACTTAAGAAGGCCATGTTTCTTACATCTTCTATAGCTAACTCATCAATATGCAGCCAATTTCCTAAATCGCTAGGTCCAAGCGGGCTATATGTAATAGAAACATAAAACCGCCTGATAAAGTCAAGTATGACCTTTTCCTCAAAGCTCAACTGCTTATATTCTCCTTTAAGATAGCGAGCTATCATATTACTAAACTGAAACTCAAACTGCCCACTTACTCCCCATAGGTCCCTTTTAGCCTCTGGCGTACCCCATATCATACTGGTGCCCACCTCTTGATTATCCATCCGTAGGGCCGCCTCTTCTGTTTCCTCATCAGGCAAAACCGCTCCTCTTTTCTTCAGCCGTCTAATAATAAATGGCAGTCTTCCATCATATAATATATCTATTAGGGCAAAGGGTAGTAGGATAGGCCATAGGAAGGAGTCAAGGATAAGGTGTATGAAGGGGTCTTCAAAGCGAGATAGAATTTTTCTCTCATCAGGTATTGCAAGGAGTTCGTGCAGGAGACCATGTGTGCGCACGAACAGGTTGTCAGATTTTAGTTCCTCATCTACGGTAAGTGTCTTTCCACCTCTACCCATATCCTTGAAGAATAACGGTATCCATGTCCATATGCTTAAAAACCCACCTATAAGTGTTATATGAAGACCTGCTGTAATAAGACCCCCTATTGTAATGGCCATAAAGGTAGCTACCAGCGCTCTTGAGGCGTTAATTCCTTTTATGTCTATATGTCGATCGGTTTCCTTGTCTCTATTTCCGGCACGCTGCAACACAATAATAACTATAGCTATCATGGCAAAAATTATCCCAAAAAGCGCTAATCCTGTTGGTTCTAAAGAGTAATTGGAGCTTGATACATTTTCCATAACAGAAACAGCTTTAGTCGCCTCTATAAGACTTCCTGCGCCCTCATTAACAACACTTGCTGCAACAGGCATAACGGCAGCTGTTTGAAAAACCTCTGAAACCACAGGAAGAACATAAGCAAGTATTATCCCTAATGCTAACACAGCAACAAGAGTTTTATACCTTAAGAAACCGTCAATTATAGAAAGCCTAGCAAATCTTAGTTTTGTAAAAGGTGATTTTCTTATGCGAAGCATGTATATAAATCTACGTATGGTAAAATCCCTTATCCTGGGCTGGGCTGCATGTGGTGAATCCGGAAATTCAATAGTAGCCTTTAAACCTTTCTTTGCTAATTCTCTAACAACTGCATCTTCTTCATCTTTTGTTATACCGCCTATATCTACAGTATGATAATTCGCACTCCACACATCTTTCAATGTTGGGATTAAGGTAAGATCTACTATTCCATCATATGCACCCCTATCACCTTCGACGAATTCTCTGATGGTATCCTGAGAAATAACGCCAAATTTATCTGCGCTAATTTCTTTACCTATTATTCTTGCTACAAAGAAATCAAAAACACTAACGCTGGGGGGGGTGGAGTATCTTACGTCTTCAAATTCGTCTTCGTAAAGTATTGCCTCGTGTACCATTTTTAAAGCATGTCTATTAATAGATCTGGGTTTTAATAACTGCTTTTCGATTAATGCTGTTAAATCGCGTACAACCTGCCTCCTTTCATTCTCATGCTTAACGGTTTTAGCAGCCATGCTGATTAACTTAAAACTAAAAAGCAAGCTTAGAACAATTATAGCTATGGTTAATATTATAAAAATACTGTCTGCTACAGTTCCTGACATTGCCATTTTTGCCAACGTTTGCATATCGCCAGGATAAATAGCCTCTTTATTAAGCAGTTCTTTGCTAAGGCCAAATCCCAAAAAAGCCGCACCCACATATCTCTTAGCACTAAGAACCCATACAGGCTCAAGGGGCTTAGGTGGTATTTTAAGCACCTCCCATCCCTTCTTAATTAACTCTATTAATACCTTAACCTTTGCCTTAATCAATAGATATGTCTCCTCAGGTAAGGTAAGGGCTCCCCTTTCAAGTATCGCAACATACTCTTCGCTTAGTCTATTCTGCCTTTCAATATATTCCATTGAAGAAGTTGTCTGAGAGGCCCTTGCATATTCGCTAACTAGCCAACGCATCGCATCTTGAAAATAGGTAAGGCTTCCTAGTCCAAAATTATCTACAATATAATTGGAGAGGCTCAGAAGCTCTTGAGAAGCAAAAAATGCAGAAAGCTCAATACCTGGATACAACATCTCAAGCGGTAGGTCAATAAACTCTCGTAACCTCGTGTGGGTCTGGGTTAAATTAAAGGATTTTAGGGTTTCCTGTGCCTGCTCTATCTCAAATACATCCTGCAATCTCTGTACTAAGCCGAGGAAATGCTTATTATCCCTTTCAAGAAGCTCAGCTAAAAGAAGTTTTGCCTCTGGAAGTTTATTGATAGATGCCTCGCCTATAATAACTATGGCTCTCTTAAGTAAACCGCAAACAAACTCCGTCTTTCCATGATCAAGTCCTTGACCTGTGCCATGTTCACGTTCAACATTCTCAAGTATCCTTTCAAGTATAGCCACTACGCTTACAGTAACAGGGATAACATTTAACTCCTCTGCATAATCCTTAGCCAACTGCATAACTTGCTCATGGTCACTATAAATAGGCATGCCCTCTGATATAGCCTTTGCAAGGGGATCTGCCTTGTACGGAACCTCAGCACCATCTCTTTCTACCGATATAGTATCTTGTGTAATTATTATCGGGGCTCCCGGCTCATGTTTTCTGCCCCTATAACCAAACTCTCTTAATATATGTGCCCTTAGAATATTAAGCCCGTCCCTTGACCATACCTTATCCATACCTTGCTCTGCCTCTAAAGCAGATTTTACAAACTGCAACATCTTCTCCGGTGGCCTGTCTCCGCCTGAAACCGCCTCTATATGAAGCGCCCATATATCAACTACGATATCTGAATCCAGGACACTCAACCCGCTCCTATCAATAACAGGGGTTCTTTCTTGTCTTCCCCTAAATACATTAGCAAGCCCTGTATAAATCCTGACTAACTCATTATTCCCTAAATCAACTCCGTGCTTAACCATTATGGAATACGCTTCCCAGCCATCGGGATTGGATAAAATTGTAGGCCTTTGAGATATCGCTACAGCAAGATTATCCTTATGCTCATCACTAACAACAAATCCGGGATTGGCAAGTTCTATATAGCGTACCCAATTCTTAACACATTGAGAAACATCAAACCCTTCTGCTTCAATGCACAACCTGTCTGTTATAAAGCCGGCAAAGGAAGCCTCGTCAAGGGATTGTTCCGCTTGTTTACGAGGTCCTTCGCTCTCAACATATTCAAGACATAGGCCTGTCAGCTCCCTTGTAATAAATGAGGCCTCATCATCAAGCTCTCTCATGCCATCGTATATACCTGAGAGTTCTACTAAAAGTGCATTATGAAGTCCCTTAGCTGCAAAATCTTCTCCTTGTTTCTGGCGCATAACCTCCAAATGCATATTGATCTTTTCTATATCGGTTCTCATGACAAATGCGGTGTATAAATCAGGCTCCATCTTTTCTCTAACCATGTAGAGAGTATTATGAGCACTTTCATCAAAGGCGTCTGTCATATCTACAAACTCTAAAGGCTCAACCTCTTCTATTTTTGCTATAGCAAGGCTGTCCTGCTCTGCCCAGAAACTATAATGCCTCATATTGGAAGGATCTTCTTCTATGGCATTACGAAGTACCCGTTTTGACGTATCAGATACACGCCTTGTGCCTGGCGGTAGTATTCTTCCATCAGGTGTCATAATGTCATCTCTTTTCGCCGACTCAAGCCTTAATGCCCAGAGATCTACTATAACTCCCAAATCCAACTGTGCAAGCTCCTCATCACTAAGACTAACCTCCTGAGCTACGGCCTCCATGGTTGTCATCAGATTATGATAGTGATCGATATTCGCCTCTTCTATGTCAATATCGTTAGACACAAGCGCACTATATAACGCCCAGTCCAATGTATTGTAAAAGTGCATCCTTCTTCGCATTAGAATACTTCTTAGGTTCTCTGCAACATAACTCGGTATTACATAACCCCTGTCTTCATACAGCCTCTTGGTAATATCTGCAATAATAGTCTGACAATCATAAGATATGGCAAACTCCTTAAATTCCCTTGCAAGCTCATGCAATCTATCATAATCAAACCCGGCAATCTTATCGCGTAAAATGGCTAGTCTTTTTCTTAAAGGAGAATCATGCGGTAGGGTTAGATAAAGTACCCTAAGTAGGCCTATGCTTTCCTCATCGATAGGCGAAACAAGCTCATGTGCCAAATTCTTCCTGACCCTATTTGCCAGAAATCCCCCTATCGTCTTTTGTGCAGAGTCCAGCTCTCCCAGTAAATCTGCCTCAAAGCCCCTTGCCTCATAGGTTGGCCTGATCGGTTTTTGGGTTATCATATCCCACTGCTCCCAGAAAAGGGAATTATCGCTAGCATGGATTTTCCTAAACTCTTCGACCATAGCATTCCACAGCCCTCTGTCTTTTGCCAGGAAGTCAGCTTCTAGAATCCTTAATAGTACGAGGGTCTCTCTTTCTGATATCTTCTCATTTGTTAATACAACAGTAAGCATATCCTCTATA
>CAZOIE010000079.1:372-6694 GCA_964579905.1 uncultured Planctomycetia bacterium | reverse complement strand
GTTAAATTGTCTATAAATGCTGATCCTTTAAGCAAGAATGATGCGATTGAGTCTGTAAAGTTTTACTATAGCACCGATAAAAGGATCTGGAGGCTAATAGGGTATGATTATGATACATCGGATGAGTTGTATCAGGTTAGCTTTGATACTTTTCCTTTATCTAACGGTAGAAAATGTTATTTCAGGGCGGTTGCAGCATATGCCAACGGAAGGGAATCTAGCACCGATACGATCGGCCCTGTAACCATAAAAGAGTTGACCGATGAGGAATTTTTATTAAAGGTAGAACAAAGGGCCTTTAATTTTTTTATAGACAATCAGTCAAAGACCACAGGTTTGTTCTTAGATAATGATCACGATACCTATTCTAGCATAGCCTCTACAGGCTTTGGCCTTGTTGCACTCTGCATAGGTGCAAAGTATGGATGGATTGATAAGGCTAGAGCTAAAAACAGAGCACTTAAAGCAATAGATACATTTTTGGTAGATCCAAGAAATCGATCCAAAATTGTAGCAGAAGGTGAGGATGGTTTTTGTCATTTTCTTGATGCTGATACCGCCAAAAGATATGGAGATTGTGAAATTTCGAGTGTTGATACTGCGATTCTTGTAGCCGGTGCTATAGCAAGTGGAGAGTATTTTGGCGAGGAGGTAGGAGAGGCTGCATATAAGCTATATAAGAGAGTAAGATGGGATAAGTTCTTAGATAGAAGTTCCAAGGAACATAAAAACCAGTTCTATATGGGATGGTTTCCAGGCGGGGAGCTTTTAGATTCGTGGTGGGACTATTATACAGATGAAGTTGTGCTTATATCACTTTTGGGCATAGGTGCACCTGCGCATAAAGTTAGCCCCGAGACCTTTTATACCTTTAAGCGCGAAAAGGCAGCTTCAGCTCAAGGGGAGCCTTTTATTATATCTTGGCATGGTGCTTTGTTTACTTATCAATATGCACATGGCTTTTTTGATTTTAGGGGAATTGTTGATAGGGAAAATGTTGATTGGTGGAAGAATTCTATAAGTGCCACAATATCCAATAGGAATTTTTGCATAGAGAATTCAGACAAATATGAAACTTTTGGACCTTACACCTGGGGGGTTACGTCTATGAAATTGCCTGGTGAGTATGTAATGCATCATGGTATTCCTCCATGTGGTTCGAAAAGGCCATTATATGAGGGTAGCATATCTCCAACAGGACCAGCAGGTTCAATGCCTTTTACACCGTTCCATTCGCTTAGCTCTCTAAGGTATATGGTGTATAATTATCCTGAGCTTTGGGGAAAATATGGAATCAAGGATTCATTTAATCTAGATAGAAATTGGTACTCCGATGTAAATTATGGTCTTGGATTGGGCATTAACCTTATAATGATAGAAAATGCAAGGACCTCGTTTGTTTGGGATATATTCTCAAAAAGCAAAAATACCAGGGATGCTCTTAAGACAGCAGGTTTTAGAGAGGTAGAAGTAGATGTTTCTCAGGAGGGAGTTAGTTTTGACGAAGAGGGATTCCTGCGGGCTATAGATAGTGCAAATTCAAACGATGAACTTTTTATAATCTTTAACGAGGCGTGGGAACATAAAAAAACCCATGATCAGTTTTTGCATTTTGTTAATGAAATACGACGTAAGATCTCTAAATTAAAAGAGGATAAGAAGGTCAGCTTTCTTAGATATCTAGCCGGACTTTCCTTCCTTAAGGAGATAGAGCGCCTAAGAAAAGATGCTACCCTTGAGTCATTCAGGACCTACCTAAAGAACCATGATTTTTATTATTATGAAGCAGATAGTGTTATAAGCTATTTGCTTGAGGGTGAGGTTGATGAGGAGTTGAAGCCTGATGCATTATTCCTTAAACTTCTGATAAATATCGAAAGAAACAAAAATGAGAAAATAGATGATTCCCTGCAAAAGGTGATAGCTGCTTTATCAAACTATTCAAATGATCCACTTAAGAATATCTCTAAGCTTGATTATTTTTGTAATACACTAAGAGGTGCTGGGCATGAAGGCTATGCATTAGGGCTGAAGAAAGAGTTTATAGGTGCGTCTAATAATAAGACCGCTACAGCAGTTTTTGAAATGCTAAGAGATGCTGCTAAGGATAAGTTTGATAGCAGATATTATAGAGATTCCCTTAATTTATACCTACTTTATTTTAGTAGCAAGTTAAAGCGCAGAATCTTCGACATAGAGGAAGAGGTAAGAGAAGTTGCCGACAAGTTTTACAAGTCAAAGAAATGGCAATTTGCTAGAATGATTTATGAGAAAATTCTTGAGATTCCTAATGCAAAAAGTATAAATTATGCCAATTTTAAGATAGCTAAGACATTTGAAGCAGAGGCAGACTTTGAAAAATCCCAACTCCAATATAAATCCTTAATAGGTTCTTCCATTCAAGATGAGTGGTCTCAAAAGGCATACTTGGAGCTTGCCAAGGTTTATTATACAAATTCGTTTGAAGATGTTAAGGCCTCTATTGGTAAAATAAAGAATTTATTGAAGACATATCCAGAGAACAAGTCAACTATTGTGGTAAGGACCTATCTAGCAGAGCTATATAAGCTAAAGGGTGATATCAAAGATTCTCTGAATGAATATAGGATGATATTAAGAGATTATCCAAAAAATCCCTTAAATGTTGTTGTTAAGGAAACTATTAAGGGGATTGAGAAAGAGCTTTTTGAGCAAGAGAAGGTTAAGTAGCTAGAAATCTCTATTATTCTTCTTAGAATAATAAATATTATAATGATTGGAGGAAGTATATGAAATTAAAGGATAAAATTTCTATAATAACGGGGGGCGCTAGGGGCATAGGCAAGCAGATAGCGCTTAGACTCGCAAAGGAAGGCTCACATATAGTCTTATGCGATATAAATGAGGCATTACTTGCTGAAGCCGCTGGCCAAATAAAGGAGCTTGGCGTGGAAGTCCTTGTTTTACAAGTAGATGTGACAAATAGCTCCCAGGTGGAGGACATGGTTAACAAAACCCTTGACAAATTCAAGAGGGTTGATATACTTATCAACAATGCTGGCATAACAAGAGATGCTCTTTTAATGCGAATGAAAGAGAGCGATTGGGATGCTGTAATAAATATTAATCTAAAAGGCGCTTTTAATGCTACCAAGGCGGTCTCAGCTGCTATGCTTAAACAGCGCTCTGGAAAGATAGTAAACATAGCATCCATTATAGGAGTTATAGGTAATGCCGGCCAAGCAAATTATGCTGCATCCAAGGCAGGTATAATAGGTCTTACCAAGTCTGTAGCAAAGGAATTAGCTGCACGGGGTGTGAACGTAAATGCAATTGCCCCAGGCTTTATACAGACAGATATGACAGCGAGCCTGAGTGAAGATGTCAAAGCAAAGATGTTGGAGCTGATACCGATGCGCAAATTTGGCGAAGCCCAAGACGTAGCAAATCTCGCTTTATTTCTTGCCTCGGAAGATTCAAGTTACATAACAGGTCAAGTAATTAAAATAGATGGTGGAATGGTGATGTAATTCGCATTGATAGCTTAGCCTCATTTATCAAATTGGATTCGCTAAGTTATGTGCTCATCAAAAAAGGAGGAGAAGGTAATGTCAGTAGCAGACAGAGTGAAAGAGATAATCGTTGAGCAATTAGGCGTTAAGTCTGAAGAGGTAAACCCAGAAGCTTCTTTTGTAAATGACCTCGGCGCTGACTCTCTGGATACTGTAGAATTGGTTATGGCGTTTGAAGAAGAATTCGGAATTGAAATTTCTGATGAAGAAGCCGAAAAGATTACGACTGTAGGACAGGCCATACAGTATATAGAGGAGAAAAAGACCAAAGTTTCATAAATGAAAAGACGTGTTGTAGTTACTGGACTTGCAGTAATCTCCCCTATTGGTAACACAAAAGAGGAGTTTTGGAAAAGTCTTAGAGAGTCAAAGGGTGGAGTTGGCCTGCTTAGTGCGTTCGATGCAAAGGATTTCTCTTCAAAGTTAGCCGCAGAGGTTAAAGATTTTGATCCCTCCCAGCATTTTAACTCAAAAGAAATAAGGCGAATGGATAGGTTTGTCCAGTTTGCAGTAGTTACGAGCAAGCAGGCGGTACAAGATGCAGGTATCGAGCTTGACAAAGAAAATGTTGATAAAATAGGTGTTTTAGTAGGTTCCGGCATAGGAGGTCTTCATACCATAGAGGCTCAACATAAGATACTTTTAGAAAATGGTCCTTCCAGAGTTTCTCCGTTTTTGATTCCTATGCTGATAGTCAATATGGCGCCTGGTCAAATCGCAATAAACCTTGGTGTAAGAGGGCCCAATTCCTGTGTAGCAACCGCCTGTGCATCAGGAAATCATGCCATAGGAGATGCATTTAGGGTGATACAACATGGTGATGCTGATGTAATGATAGCAGGTGGCACGGAGGGTTGCATTGCACCACTTGGATTCGGTGGTTTTTGTATGATGAAGGCTTTGTCTACCAGAAATGATGAGCCGGAGCGCGCATCCAGGCCCTTTGATAAAGAAAGAGACGGATTTGTAATGGGTGAGGGGGCAGGTATTGTTATTTTGGAGGAACTTGAACGTGCTAAAAAGAGATCTGCAAATATATACGCTGAGGTAGTCGGGTACGGTTTAACAGGTGATGCATATCATATGACAGCACCGCGCCCAGATGGAAAGGGTGCTTCCTCTGCTATGAAGATGGCACTATCCGATGCTGAACTTAACATAGAAGATATTGATTATATAAATGCACATGGTACGTCTACTCAGCTAAATGATAAGATAGAAACCCTCGCAATAAATGAGGTATTTGGTGAGCATGCAAAGAAATTAGCGGTTAGCTCTACAAAATCTATGACCGGTCACCTATTGGGTGCTGCCGGAGGCGTTGAATGTGTTGCCAGCTCACTAGCTATAAAAGAATCGGTCATCCCTCCTACAATTAACTACGAGTATCCTGATCCAGATTGTAATCTTGATTATGTCCCAAATCATGCCAGGGAGAGAAAGGTGAAAGCCTTACTAAGTAACTCTCTTGGATTTGGTGGGCATAATGCAGTATTGGCGTTGAAGAGTTTCTCCTCATAAATGAGGACAAGTCATATATAGAGTAATTAAGGTATTATTGATATTCTAACTTAAATACAAAAGAGGAAAAAATGGATTATTTATTTACCGAAGAGCAATTAATGATGAAGGATTTGGCAAAGCAGATCGCCGATGAAAAGATCAGACCGCAGGCAGCAGAGCTTGATGAATCAGAGGAATTCCCCTGGGAGATAATGAAGGTACTATCTGATTCAGATCTTTTCGGTGTCTATATTCCCGAGGAGTATGGAGGAACCGGTGGCGGCGTAACAGAGCTTGCTTTGATTACCGAGGAACTTTCCAAGGCATGCGGTGGTGTAGCAGTGTCCTTTGCTGCTAGTGCACTTGGAACCTATCCCATTTTGTTATTTGGAAATGATGCGCAGAAGAAAAAATACCTCCCTGATTTAGCCAAAGGTACTAAAATTGCTGCGTTTGCCTTAACAGAGGCGGGTGCTGGTAGCGATGCAGGTGCAATACAAACAACCGCAACGCTAAAGGGAGACTATTATCACCTAGATGGAACAAAGCAATGGATAACCAACGGTGGAGAGGCAGAGGTTTATACCGTAGTAGCGATTACAGATAGGAATAAAGGAGCAAGAGGAGCAAGCGCTTTTATCGTAGAAAAAGGAACAGAGGGTTTTACCTTTGGAAAAAAAGAAAAGAAGTTAGGCATAAGGGCCTCCGCTACAAGAGAGCTTGTATTTACAGACTGCAAGATTCCAAAAGAGAACCTCTTAGCAAAAGAGGGAATGGGGTTTATTGTAGCTATGAAGACATTTGATATGTCACGCCCGGGTGTAGCCGCACAGGCCGTAGGCATAGCCCAGGGGGCATTGGACTTGGCTGTAAAGTATTCCAAGGAACGTTCTCAATTTGGGCAGCCGATTTCTTCTTTTCAGGGTGTCCAGTTTATGTTGGCGGATATGGCTACTCAGGTTGAAGCTTCACGTGCCCTTGTATATGCTACAAGCCGCATGGTAGATAATGGCATTACCAAGATTGCAAAGGAATCCGCTATGGCAAAGTTGTTTGCGTCTGATGTTGCAATGAAGGTTACAACGGATGCTGTTCAGATTTTCGGTGGTTATGGCTACATGAGAGATTACCCTATAGAAAAATATATGCGCGACGCGAAAATCACGCAGATATACGAAGGTACCAATCAGATACAGCGCGCTGTCATAGCGGCGAACCTTATAAAAGAAACCGCGGCGTAGCAAGTTAACGTTACACTTGAAGTATGA
>CAZOIE010000079.1:0-362 GCA_964579905.1 uncultured Planctomycetia bacterium | reverse complement strand
ATGCGAGATGCAAAGATAACTCAGATCTATGAAGGGACAAATCAGATACAGCGAGGTGTTATAGCGCTTAATTTAATAAAGGAAGCATTGAAGTAGCAAGAAAGCGATATTTAACTTTAGTATAAAGGCTTTAGAATAACGAAATATAAATGAATATTATCGTATGGTGCTAACTAGAAAAAATAAACTTGCTTTAGTGCCACTTAAAGTAGCAGAAGCAAACTTTTTGCCTTTAAAGATAGCATCAAAAACCATACTGCGCGGAAGTAAAATTCAGTTCAATTTTATAAACGGTTGGAATTTGCTGGATAAATCAAAGCACGAAGTTGGCAATACTGTACTGTTTGATCTAGCAAAGAAAA
>CAZOIE010000078.1:0-6742 GCA_964579905.1 uncultured Planctomycetia bacterium | reverse complement strand
GCAATATTCGATTTATTACCAAGGTTACCTACGGCTTCACAGGTTCGGTATCTGATGTTTGGATCAAAATCATACAACAGATTAACAATATCGGGAATTATAGTTAGGTCTTCTGATTCAACAAGCACACTCATAATATATTCCCTAACAGCACTATCTTCATCCTTAAGTGCGCTGATCAGATATTCATTCAGTTTATGCTGTCTATACCTTCCTAAGGCAACTACAGCTGCAGACCTTACGCGAGGACTCTCTCCCTCATGCAATGCCTTCTTGATTACTCCTAAAGCATTCTCGGCTTTTAGCTTCCCAAGAGATTCAATAGCTGATATCTTGACCATTTCGTTTTCATCATTGGTTTGTTCTAGTAGTTTAGGTACAGCCGCTGCATACCCCAACTCTCCTAATATCCTGATTGCTATTATCCGCTGCTTTTGATCATCTGTATTTAAAAGCTGCAAATAGGAATCACCCCCTTGACGCTCCTTCACCTCATTAAGAATCCCTGCTGCAATAATCCTAAAGGGGTTTTTCGCATCGGTAAGCTCCTTTGAAACAAGTGGAACAACCGATTGATCGCCAAGCTCGATAATTGCGTTTAAAAGTGCCAATTTTATAAGATGGTTCTTCTCGGACAGGGCCTTTTTTAGGGTAGGGATTATGGTTATATCTTTAAAACGCGGTAAAGCCTTTATTGCGGTGTACCGTACATCTGTATATTTATTTTTGCTGGCCTTAATATTTTTAAATACATTCAAAAAGATGATAAGCATTAGCGCCAGGGCTATTATTGATAATATGGGACCAAGTCTATTTTTGCTTTTCGATTTCATATCATTCTCCCTCTCCAGGGGGTTGCTTATCCTGCTCTTTAAAAACCCCTATCTTTCTGAAGTGATCGTATCGCTCAAGCAACAGCTTATCCTTTGGTATATCGCGCAGTTCTTGCAAATGTCGCTTGATGACCCCTTTAATGGAATCAGCAGTCTTTTGAGGATCTTTATGGGCGCCCCCAAACGGCTCAGGTATAATCTCATCAACTATTCCAAGCTTTAACAGCTCATCTGCTGTAAGCCTCAATTCCTCTGCAGCCTCGGGGGCCTTTGAGCTATCTTTCCATAATATAGCAGCGCATCCTTCAGGAGAAATAACAGAATAATAGGAGTTTTCTAGTATGCATATCCTATCGCCTATACCTATACCCAAGGCACCTCCCGAACCACCTTCACCAATAACCAAAACTACGATAGGTACATTTATAGCGATCATCTCCCTTAGGTTTAGTGCTATGGCATGCGCTTGACCACGTTCCTCGGCACCTATTCCAGGGTAAGCACCGGGTGTATCGATAAAACAGACTATCGGCATATTAAACTTCTCGGCCAACCTCATAAAGCGCATGGCCTTTCTATAGCCCTCGGGATTAGCGCATCCAAAATTCCTGACCAAGTTCTCCTTGGTGTCCCTTCCTTTCTGATGCCCCATAAACATTATCTTTTCATCATCCAGTCTGGCAAAACCTGCAACCAATGCCTTATCATCACTAAAAAGCCTATCGCCATGGAGCTCTATAAAGTCTCCCATTATTAATGAAATGTAATCAAGGGAATAGGGTCTATCTGGATGCCTTGCTATCTGAACCTTCTGCCAGGCGGTGAGATTACCGTATATTTCTTTCTTCACTCTCTTTAACTTCTCCTCGAGTTTCTTGATCTCACTTGAAAAATCCATCTGCTCACCGGAGGTGAAACTTTTTAGCTCCTTAATCTTTCCTTCAAGCTCTATAATGGGTTTTTCAAAGTCTAAACGAGTAATATCCATAAAGTTATAAGAAGATTTGAAAGTTTATTTAATCGATTATTTCAACTTCCGTTCCAACGGGCAAGATAGAATAGAGTTCCTCTATATCCTCATTTAACATTCTAACGCATCCTTGAGTAGAACTGGTCCCGATACTTTCCGGCTCTGTCGTACCATGTATACCATATCCCTTCTCTGACAACCCATACCATCTTGTGCCTAGGATATTCTTTGGACTCTCCGGGGGAATTATGCCTTCTGGAGTATACCAGGGGGGATTGACAATTTTATTTACACCTCTAAACACACCCGTAGGAGTAGAATCATTAGTACCTGTCGCAATGGGGTATATTTTAATTACTTCATCATCCGATTTTAGCGTAAGCGTTTTCTTAGATTTATCCACTAAAACTGAAAAGTTGGAGTTTTGAACTTTAAGCTCTGTTCCTGCTTTAATATTGGTATCTGCAAGACCGTTTGCCTTCATTATAAGCTCAACTGTGGTGTTATGCTTCTTAGCTATTCTATTTAGGGTATCACCGAACTTTACCTTATGTTTAACGTTATCGGGTGTTGACATCGGTGAAAATAACATCTTGATATTCATATTCCATATCTTATTTTGTATTTCCCCTAGGTCTGGATAATCTGGGCGAGCCTCTATAAACTCCGAAAGCAACCTCTTTGCTTCAAGAACGTTGCCTTGCCTTTCATACAGCAACCCAAGCATATGCTTTGAATCAATTGCCTTCTTTGATTCAGGAAGACTACCTATAATTTCCTTGTACAACTGCTCTGCCTTATCAAGGTTTCCCTTGGAAAACTCGGCATTAGCATGTTTATAGGAAACATCAACCTCGGTTACCGGGGAGATGAGTCTCCCCTTCTTTCCTATATTGGCCCTTAAAAAAACAGCACCTATAACCAAACAGACAATTCCCGCAATAATTAAAACACCTACTTTTTTAGTCATGAATTAATATCCCTCTGTTAAAAAAGATTGCAACAAAAATACCTAACGCAGCGCCAACAAGCACTTGGAAAGGCGTATGACCAATCAACTCCTTTAATTTATCCTCTTTTATCTCGCGCTTTAAATATATATCTTCGACTAGCCTATTTAGGATCTCAGCCTGTTTACCTGTTGCACGCCTAACACCTTGTGCGTCAAACATTACAATCATAGTAAAAATAATTGTTATCGCAAACAGGCTCGAGTCAAAGCCAAAGTTAAGACCTACCGTAGTAGCAAGAGCCGTTACCCCGGCTACATGAGAACTTGGCATACCACCCGTTCCCACAAACCATCTAAAATTAAATCTTTTTTCTGTTATTATGCCCAATATGACCTTAATTGTCTGAGCAATTACCCATGACAATACGGATATCCATATAATATTATTTTTAATAATCTGAGAGAAAAGCACTTTCAATTATAATATAAATAATAATGGGAAATTTAGATAAATTTAAATGGTTGAATTTTCACCTAATATAATATAAAATCTCTAAAAAAGCAAGTTGATTTGTTAGAAAATACCCGGAAGCTCAAAAACACAAATAGATATGTTAAGTAAGAATACTTCTACCCTTTTTTTGATAATAATTGCGGCTCTTTTGATAGCATATACGGCATTCCTTCAATTTTCCCATCCTACACTTTATGATCCTGATAGCTATTATCATATTGCGACTTCCAACTTCATGAAAGAGCTTGGATTTAAATATGACTTTCGCTGGACACAGTTTTCTACCTTTAAGGATTACTTTTCTGATAAGGACTTACTCTTCCATATTCTGACAATACCCTTTTTATTCCTTTCTGAAAACCTAGTAGTTTCAGGTAAATACGCTATTATCTTTTTTAATATACTATTCTTCCTTACTTATATATTTATCCTAAAAAAATATCTGCCTAATTCCTTTGTCGCAATATTTCTAATATTTCCATTTCTTTCTGTTACATTTTCCTTTTATTTCTTACTATTAAGGTCTGTAACCTTGGCAAATATACTAACAATCCTGGCCATATATCTTCTAATTAAAAAAAAATCTCTATTGCTATTTTTTCTCACCTTTCTTTATACCCTTGCACATATCTCATTCTTTACAGTTATTGCCTTTGCTCTTATCTGCGAACTAGCAAGATATGTTTTTTATAAGGAGCTTCATCTTAAAAACATCTACGTTGTAATACTGGGCAGTCTTATTGGATGTATTGTCCATCCAAATTTTCCCAATAATTTTCTCTCATTGCATCTGAATGCGGTACTTGTTCCATTCTACACCATTATAGGCTCCAACCTTGATCTGGGGGTCGAGTTTTTGCCATACTCAACAAAGTATGCCCTTATCTTCAACTGCGCCATATTCCTTAGTATTAACCTGTTAATCTGGGTAAGTTTAACTCTACGAAAAAGAATAAGCATGCCAACTGCAGTATGGTTTGGATGTTGCAACCTATATCTAATACTCGCATTTCTAAGTAGTCGCTACTGGTATCCCGTTAATGTGCTATTCTTTGTCTTTCTAGCATCCTGCATAAAGGACTGGACAGATATTAGCAACCTAAGCAAGGTTACTTTGAAAGCAAAGGTTCTTATAATTGCGTGCATAGCTACCATCTTTGCTTTTTCAAGTATTGGGCTTAAATTCCTTAAAAAGGAATTAAAACACCATGCTGAGCTTAACGCACATTATGAAGACATGGCGCACTTTATGAATCAAAACATTCCATCAGGTCAAACGATATATCATGCTGCCTGGAGCGATTCACCTTTCTTCATATGTCTAAATCCCAAAAATAACTATTTAGTGGTCCTTGATCCAATATACATGTTCCATAGATATCCAAAAGAGTCTGAGATTTACCGGCTCTTAAGAAAAGGTGAGATTCTCAAACCCCACGAAGTGTTAAGCAAGGTTTTTGGGGTTAATTATGGCTACACCAGGAAGGATAATAAACTATACGATCAAATTAAGAAAGATCCTGATAACTTCAAGATCATCTATGAAAATAATTTGGGAGTTGTCTTTGAGATTATTAGGAGCTCGTAGATTTTTTCTTCCTGCTCTTAACTAAGAAGTAAATCCCTATCGCTAAAGAAATCGTACAAACCACAAGCGCACTAATAGATTTTGGCCCCGTTATGTCATTTACAGGTTTTTGGGTAATTATATCAAATGTACAGACAAAAACAGCACCTATGACTCCAAACAAAACCAGCAGTATACCTTTTTTCATTTGAATGTCCTCTTTTATCTGTTAATTAAGCCCCGGCAACGCTCAAACCAAACTCTTTTTTGGTTTGAATTTTTAAATCTATAAAATCCTTATGGGATATGTTAAACAATCCAGAAATTTTTCTTATCGCCTCAAGTTCATTATTATCCAAATCATTATCTGTGCAGGCAACGCAGAAAAGTTTATGAATAATTTCTTTTTTTATATCATATGGAAGGTTATCGCCAATCTCATTTGTAAAACGATATAGATCTACTCTTTCCACTGCAGCCTCTTTTGTAGCTGCTAAAACAACCGGCATATCTGCAACTTTAACATTTCCGTGCTCAACAAGAATATCTTTTATTTTAATTTCTTCCTCCGGCAAAAATTTATCATCTGCTTCTGCAACAATCCATAATAATACACCAAGTGCAATCTTATCATCTATCTCTTTAGTCTTGGGGATATCTGAATCTTCCTTAAAAACACTTACAAGTATTTTTTTTCTAAAATTATCTAAAAATCCACTCATAATTTCTATTCTTACACTGTAATCTTCTATTTTTGAATTAAACAACTAAATAGAAAAGGCCCACTTTTATATTTTACGAGCGGACCTTCTCTAGAAATTCTTATTATTTGCGTGGTATATTTATAGAGTTATTTTCAAGTTCTTAACTTAAATTAAACTACTTATTTTTTCTTTTTTTTCTTTGCTGCCTTTTTCTTTGTTGCTTTCTTCTTTACTACTTTCTTTTTCGTTACTTTCTTCTTCGCTTTCTTCTTCGCTGCCATTTATTACCACCTCCTCTCAATAAATTTTATAAATTCTATTAATAAAATAACAAAAAGAGTATCGATAGTCAAGCATATAATTATTTTTTTTGAAAAAAAAATATTTTTTTAAAAATTTTTGTTTTAAAAAATTATTTTTCTATAAACCTATTTATCTTATCTACCAGTGATTTAATCTCGTCCTTCTCACGAACATTTATCGGACCGCTTTTCTCACCGGAAATTCTGTCTCCCAACTCTTTCTCTAGTCTATAAATTGGGCCAGCTATTCGATTGGAAAGCTCAAGCGCCAACATCCAAATAAAAAATAAACAAACAGGTAGGGCTATGAAGATAATAAGATTTACTCTATCAACAACAGGTATCAAGTTATAGGCAATCGCCTCGGGAATTCCCAGCTGCCAAGCAAGCATGTTGAAGATAAGGTAATATAAAGTTGCTGTAATTATTGCAGATGGCAGTAGCGCTGAAATCAAAATAAAAACAAGTAATTTTTTCTGTAGAGCTGTTCCGATATACTTTCGCCTTCTTTTACTCTTCTTCATTTTTATACCCCACTTTCACTTCATCATAATGCGCCTCTGCTGTACTTATCGAATTATCTGTATCTGTCATAATGGCAATCGCACCAGCACTCGGTACGCTTTTCTCTTCGCCGAATGCTTTCTTAAAATCTTCATATACATTTCTTTCTTCGAAAACCCATTTTCCAAGATTCTCGCTCCCTGACTCTGCCACTATGATTTTAATATTCTTAAAATATGGGCTTGTCATAATGGTACCTTCAGGAAAATTCTTATCCCAGACATACTCAAGACTCCGGGTTGATTTAAAGCTAAGGCCCGGGAATATAACATAAAATCTTGCTGCATAATCATCCTTCTCTATCCATGAACTTTTAGTCTCTTCCGTGATTTTTTT
>CAZOIE010000077.1:0-6753 GCA_964579905.1 uncultured Planctomycetia bacterium | reverse complement strand
TATTCCGCTATCAACGATTGCTTTCGTAATAGGCGCTACATTCTTAACCCATTCCAGCTTCACCGCATCACAACCAGCCTCCTTTATAAACCTACCGGCATTGGCTATAGCTTCCTCGCGGCTAACATTATAAGACATAAAGGGCATATCACCTACAACAAGGCCGTATTTAACAGCTCTTCTCACCGCCTTTGAATGGTGTATCATTTCATCCATTGTCACGCCCACGGTAGAATCATACCCTAAAACCACCATTCCAAGAGAATCACCTACTAAAAGCATATCTATACCTGCCTTATCAATAAGCAAGGCTGTTGGGTAATCATATGCCGTAAGCATTGTAAGCTTCTCCTTCTTCTGCTTTCTTGCCAATATGTCTGGAATTGTTATCTTTTTCCTATCCATCTTTATCACCTATATAGTTACTTCTTCCTATATGCATCCAAGAAAGAATCACAGTAAATATTTCTATTCATTATAAGCTCTGATGTTATTACAGCATCCATCAGATCATTATCTAAAGGATCGAGTATAGCGCCATCCAAACCACATGCAATCGCCATCGTTACAAACGTTCTATTAATAAGGCTTCTCAATTGCGTTCCTTGAGAAACATTGCTAAGTCCAACCATTGTTTTTGGAGGTGGGCTTGAGAGTATCTTAAATTCCTTTATAGATTCAAGTACCTCTATTGCCTGTGGCTGAACAACATTCACGGGTAATGCTATCGGATCTATATAAAGATCCTCGGTATTTAAACCAACCTCCATAGCCTTGGAAACTATCTTTGCAGCAAGCTCACTTCTAACATACCTATCCCTAGGAACACCTTTCTCTTTATCCATAGCAAGCGCTATTATTAGTGCATTATACTCCTTGGCAAGTGGAATAAGTTTATCCAGCTTTTCATCTCCTGCATCGGTAGAATTAATGATTATCTTATTTTTAACAAGTGGTAGAACCTCTTTGATGATATCCGGCTTTGGACTGTCAATAGCAATAGGCTTATCTGTTACTTCGCAGACCGTCTCAATAAGCCACTTCATGTCGTCCAACTGATTTAGAGAACCTGGACCCACATTCACATCAAGCGCATCGGCTCCATTGGCTATCTGATTCTTTGCAACTTCTTGAACTACCTTCTTATCCTTATTGGTTATTGCATCCTGAATCTGCTTGTACATTCCATTGATTAATTCACCTATTACCAACATATTCCTCTCCTTATCCTATTTTTGCATTATTTTATCTAGATAATTCCTAATTACCTTGATGGAATCTGGATGGTTAACAACAATCAGATTCGCACCGGCCTGAAGTAGGTTAACTGCTGTCATCGACTCCCATAGCGGCCCTCTAATCTTTTCATCTCCCCACTGTGGAAAATCTTCCTTTTTGCCCATTGCCTCTTTAACGCGCCATACTTCCTGACCAACGAAACATATAATCGGCATAGCAAGAAGCTTGTCACCAGAGAGCCCAGCTATACGTGTACGCTCCATAAGCGAATACACGTACTCCATACCATAACCAAGCGCCGTTGTGGTGGGAAATATCACAACTTTCTCAAGCGGAAAATCCATATCCGAAATTAAAATATTAACCTGCTTCTCAATATTGATATCAAGTGGATTCTCGGCTATTATATTATGTCCATCTGCAATGCAACTTGCTACCAGTGTTCTATAGTTCTTCTGAGTTGCATTTCCAAAAAGACAACGCTCTCCATGAAGCACCTGTGAAGCCTTGGACAATACTAAATTGTCCTTCTCCTCATCGCCACACCCTTTTACTATAAGTGGCAAGCTTACGCTCTCGGCTATAGCCTTTAAGGTTTCGGCTATTTTATCAGGGGAATTATTACCCCATTCAGGATGCGCACTCATAAGCCTTATAGACAATAAATCTGGCTTATATTCATCCTGACATTTCTTGGCCCACTCAACTGGCTTATCAAGTACATCCTTAAAAGGTTCCTTCAATATATCGGGCCAGTCTTTTGGAGGCGTATCCCAAATCTCAATAGCAACCGCAGGTTTGTTTGGCACATCACCTTCCTCAAATAAAAACGGCAGTGTTGACTCACCACCAATAGTAACCTTTGAGTTCCTTGTGCCACCCTCATCCTTGGTAGCTCCAATCGTTATCTCGCTTATCTTACTTGACCACTTTTCCTTCATCAACTCAATAGCCATAATCCTCTCCTTATTAAATTGCAAGCTCTTCTACTGTATTTTTTATTCTATTTACAAGTTCCGATGAATCTGGAAGATCAAATATTGATTTTGAGCTAATACTTAAATCCTCTATTTCACTAGAATATGGCAAATTCGCTGCCAATACCAATCCGGTATCCTTAACCTCTTTTTCTAGATCCTTAGAAACATCTCCCTTTACCTTATTAAGCATAAGAAAACTCTTTTGAAGCTTAATCTGCATCTGCTTTGTAAGTTTGAAGATCCTCGATGCGGTCTTAACACCTATAATACTAAAATCGCTTACGATAAAGAGCGCATCAATATTTTTCATTGTCTTCCTGCTTAGGTGCTCCATTCCCGCTTCATTGTCAACAACGGTAAACGAATAGCTATCGTATAAATCCTTAACTATACCCCTCAATAGATTGTTTGCATAGCAATAACAGCCTGATCCCTCCGGCATTCCCATAGTTAGAAGAGCTAGGTTATCTTTCTCTATTAAGGACTCTTGTATCTTATATTCCAAAAATCTCTCTTTTGTCATACCAGCAGGCAGGCTCTCTTTATTCTCAAGCATGTACTCGCATATGCCAGATATGGTATCATCTACTTCTAGGCCTAAAGACTCAGCAAGTGTTGAATTAGGATCTGCATCAACAGCCAGGACCGATTTTTTCTTATCCGACATAAGTGCTCTTACTATAAGAGCGGATATCGTTGTCTTACCGGTTCCACCTTTTCCTGCAACTGCAATAATCTTACCCATCTTACTTTGTCAATCCTGCCTTTATCGTTGGAAATAAATCTATGTTAGTATGTGGGAAAAATAAAGCAGAAACATACTCATCCATATAACTATTTTCAACGGAAAGCTCGATATACGTCATCTTTCGAGCCACTGTCTCAGCCTTTTTCATAGCGTCATATGACAACAAAACCTCTCTGGAGCCAACAAGAGAGCTGTTTCCTATAAATACGAACTTATTCTTTTTAATGTCGGGTAAAAGTCCTATAGATATAGCCTTATCAACATCAATAAATGTTCCAAATCCTCCGGCTATAAGGAATTTATCTACATCCTTAAAGCTAAGGTCAAGTTTCTTGAGCAAAATTGAGCATGCAGCGTATATTGCAGCCTTGGCACACTTTATATTCTCTATATCAACCTCTGTAACAACAATATCATTACCGCTTTCTGAATCCTTTCCATGAACTAGAACAAACTCATAGCCAAACGCACCTTCCCTTATCCTCTTACTATCAAGGTCGTGGCTTATCTTTCCGTTTCTGTCAATAATACCTTTCTTGAAAAACTCCGCCAGAATATCTATATAACCTGATCCGCAAATACCACGTGGCTTAGCATCACCTATTGTCTTGACCTCTACATTCAAATCTTTATCTATATTAACTCTCTGAATGGCCCCTTTTGTTGCCCGCATGCCACAAGTAACTCCACTTCCCTCAAAACATGGGCCAGCAGAAGCACTGCAGCATACAAGCCATTCCTTATTACCTACCACAATCTCACCATTCGTACCAACATCTATCAACATTGTCAGCTTCTCTTCCAAATCCAAACCGCTTGCTAGTACACCCGCTGAGATATCTCCACCAACATACGAACTTACCGCCGATACGCATAAAAGAAGTCCCCTTGGATTAATCTTAATTCCTACCTCTACTGCCCTTATAACCGGAACAAAGTTCGCAGTAGGTATATATGGTTCTCTCCTAATAAATTTAGGATCAACCCTTAATAAAAGATGTATCATGGTGTTGTTACCGGCACAGGTAACACCCATGATATCGTTTAAATTAATATCGGTGTCTTTTATCAGTTCCTTGATAATCAAATTCATATTATCAACTACCGCATGGTGCAATCTCTCAAGACCATCTTTTTCACTTGCAAATATGATACGTGTTATAACATCTGCACCAAATACCGCCTGGGTATTATGCGTTGCTTTGGTGCTTAAGATCTCCTTTGTATTTAAATTTACAAGCTGACCGCTCACGGTTGTTGTTCCTATATCAAACGCTATCCCATAATTCTTGCTAGAGGTATCTCCAGGCTCAATCAATACAATCTCGGTCGTTTCGTTTCGCTTACCTAGCGTTACTGTAACCTTCCAATCAGATTCTCTTAAGATAGCTCCCAATCTTTTTATATTGGCAAGCCCGGTCTGCATTATAGGAACATCTCTGTGTCTCCTTATTTCTCTATATAGCCTCTCAAGATCGCTTAGAGTGTCATCAAGCGAAGGCTTAGGTATCTCCATATATAGCTTTGTGGCAACCGGGCTATGGAAAAATATATCCTCTTTGATTATCGAGGTGCCTTTATCAACCTCTTCAGCCTTACTGTACAAGCCCTTAAGTCGTAGGAAAATCTGCTCCTCTTCTTTTACTGAACCTAAATCCAACCTTGACTCAGGTGGTATCTCAACCTCAAGATCACTGTTAACGGTTGAAAGACACGCCAAGACATAACCCTTCTCTCGCTCTTCCCTCGTAATTCTACCAGAAGGTTCCGCTCTAACCTCTCCCTTTTTAATGATTACCTTACACCTTCCACAGACACCATCACCGCCGCAGCTTGTATTTACATAGACCCCGGCAGAGACAGCCGCTGATAAAAGCGCAACACCCCTCTGAACCTCAATACTCTTATTATCCGGGAAAAATGTAACCTTACACTTATCGCTCATCTTGAATTATACTTATCCGTTTAATGATTTTAAAAAAGTGGGTAAGCCTGAAGCCTCCTTTGGACCAACTACAACTTCCCACCCAGACTCATCTTGAAGCTTACCACTTAGCACTGAAACATAGCCTGGGATTATCAGCTTTTTATGTGAGACCTTCTCTTCAAGGTTATTCGCTTTTAAAAACTCAACTATCTTATCAGATGTCAGCTTCTCAGCGGCCCATGCAGTTAAAACAGACATCCCTTCCGTATCTATAGAGATAATATAAGAGGGCACCCTGCTTGATTCTACCTCACTCTGCACCGTAAAATAGGTTATTGAAAAATTGGTAGTAAGTAGCACGGGAGACTCCTTGGTAACAGAACCAACCTCATATAGCTTCGGCTCAACCTGGGTAGGCTTTTGAGGATCCGTAAATATATCCTGTCTGGTTGCTAAAATTGGAAGCGCGTATTCAGCAGATGCACTTTTTAAGATTATAATACTTGAATATTTATCAACATAGGTAGAGGCCTCGAGTGCTTCGGTAAACGGATCATCTGATTCCATAAAGGTAATTGTTGGAAATCCCAGCTGTCGAAAGTTCTTCTTTATAGCAAGTCTTCTTATTTGGGTTAGTTCATATAGTTTTTTTGAAATTGGCTTTGAGCCTGTATCAAGCACAAGATCAGTTACCCCAAGAGCCTTTATCTTCTGAGTAAGCTCTGACAATTGATCAAGGTTCTCGCAGGAAACCACAAGCGGGGTATTAAATGACTTGGCTACTTCAGCCATGGCCTCATAGTTCTCTGGATTAGCGCTATGCAAAAGAGGTCTTCTATCCTTGCACTGCTCCAGAGCAAGCTTTGCAGAATCTGCATCCTTCACCATTAATACTGCAGCCAGTGGTGTCTTATCGCATATCTTCTTAACCAGCCTGGAGAACTCATCGGCAGATTTACTTGATTGTTTCAAAGCTACTATATCTACTTGAACCTGAGTTCCAACTCTTTCAAAATTAAGTGCGTTTATGCTGTCTGCCTTTCTAAGAGCTTCTTCTTCGCTTAAGCTATCTTCGACTAATATACCGATTCCGGTTGGATGGTAGAAGGTCTCTTCATGCCTAAATAATACTGTCTCATTTCCGACTTCAACCTTTTTATCATCAGCTCCAAGGGCAACCAGCTTAATGGGTGGCTGAGATGCTCCCTCGAGGGACGCCTTTGCCTCTTCAGTTACAGAAGGACACTTATCCAATGAGACCTTCTTAGCAGCAAGCTGCATGGCAAATGCTAAACATGTCGGGAACCCACACTGCTTACAGTTTGTCTTAGGTAGCAACTTATAGATATCTAATCCTGAAAGTGCCATTTTTCACTCCTTAAGTTTTTTAGAAAGGATTAAAATTATAATCTACATCATAGGAGACATAGATAAAGCAGGATGCTTTACCTTTTCAAGATAAGCCAATAACTCCGGTGTATCGGTGGCGATGGTCTCATCTGCAATCTTATCGATAAAGTCCGGTTCACCAACTTCCTCAGCTCGCTTCTTTAACTTATCACTCAATGCCTCTTTTAACTCTTTTGTCATCCAAACAATTCGCTTAAACCCACCCTCTGCTGGAATAAACTTCTTACTGGTTATATATAACCTACCTATTCCAAGAAATCCTGGTACCTGCTCTCCTCCGCCAACAGAACCTGCCAGCGTTGTAAACTTCATACCGCAGGGTGTCATATCAGAAAAACCTCTATTAACTATCATGACCCCATTTGCCTCAGGGATAAGTGCAATTATACATTCAAAACACCCGCAGCTTGAGGTCGGAGCATCCATTATGGAATAAAGGCCAAAGCGAG